>JAEOUI010000436.1 GCA_016839425.1 Promethearchaeota archaeon | reverse complement strand
TTATAAAAATTTTCTTGAATATTTTACGAGGAATTTATATTGAAAATTGCAGTAATATCTGATACACATGACCATAAAGACAACATTATTAAAGCAGTTTCAATAATGAATGAGAGAGATGTTGAGGCATTAATCCATTGTGGCGACATTGTATCTCCGTTTGTAAAAAGATGGTTTGATGGGTTAAACGATAATATTAAAAGTAATTTTTTTGGAGTTTTTGGTAACAACGATGGAGAAAAAATACATTTAAGGAGAGTACTCGGTCAGATTTGTCAATTCGCAGAAAACGGTCTAGAATTCGTGCTTGAATTGGACGGTAAAAAAATCTTTGTCTCACATTACCCAAAACCAGAAACCATAAAGGCCTTAGCAGAGTCAAATAATTTTGATATGATCCTCACGGGTCATACTCATGAACTAGTCAACAAAGAAATGGGAAATGGTGTTTTGATATTAAATCCTGGAGAGGTCTGTGGGTATCTTACTGGGAAAGCAACTTTTGCAATCGTTGATACGAATGAAATGAAAGCTGAAATAATAGAACTCTGAAAATTCGATATTAAAGATTGGATTTGAATAATAATGGTTGAGAATATTATAAGTGATATTATTAAAAAAAAAGATAAAATAGTGTATCTTGTAGGGGCAGGAATATCCATGGACCCTCCGAGTTCATTACCTTCGGCAATGCAATTTTCTGAGATTCTTCTCGGTTTTTGTACACCTAAAGAAGAATCTGAGAGAGTGTTATCGTTTCCCAGTTTGAGATACGAGATGGTTGTAGAAAGGATTCAAGCCAAATTCGATAAAGAGTTGAATTTCTTAGACTATTTAGAATTAGTGGATGCACCAAACCTCATTCATCATTTTTTGGGGCAGGAGATTATAAAACACCATCCAGTTATCACTACGAATTTTGATTTTTTAATTGAACATGCCCTGATGAAGATTTTACCAGAAACTGAAAAGAGAAATATTGTTCCAATAATTACTAAAGAAGAATATCTCTCAAATCAAGATTATATAAGTTTATACAATCAAGGAAAATTTCCCCTTTACAAGATTCATGGCACGAAAAAAAACATTATAACAGGAGAAATCACTTCTAACTCGCTTATAACGACAATAAGTGCGTTAGGCAAAAATAGAGAAGAAGGTGAAACTTTCGCAATTGAACCTTTCAAAAAAGAAACTCTTCACGATCTATTGAACGACGCAGTGCTGGTCGTTATGGGCTATTCCGGAAGCGATGCTTTCGATGTTGGACCTTTATTGCAAGAATTTCCTTCAATTAAATGTCTTGTTTGGCTTGAACATTCGAACAAGGTTGGTTTCAGGAGATATGAGATAATAATTGACGATAGTAGTCAATCTAGCCTTTCTTCAGCCCAAGAATTTTTATATTCTATTAAAAAACAAAATCCTTATCCTATCTATCAAATTATTGGAAATACAAATAAGTTTGTTCATGACTTTCTCTGGTTGGAATTATTAGATGTGCCTTATCCAAAAAATCTCGATGAGGAACTAAAGGATAAGCCTCCTGATTTTAAAACTTGGTGTAAACCTATCTTCGAATCAGCTAGCGAACTCATGAAATATAATCTTGTAAATAACATATATTACGACCTAAATCAACTTGATTATGTCTTGGAAACGGCAAAAAAAGGACTTACGCTCGTAAGCTCTGACGAGGATTTGAAGTTTAAACGCTTTTTTTTCAATCAGATAGGATTAGTTTATTCAACTTGGAGCGATTATGATACGAGCTTGGAATATTTGGAGAAAGCGATGGAAATTGATAAAAAATTAGATAATCAAGCGAACCTTGCAAATATTTACAACAATATTGGTTTTATATATCGAAAAAAAGAAAATTATCAAAAAGCATTAGATTTGTACGACGAAGCTCTTAAAATGAACGAGCAATTGAGTTATAAAAAAGGTATAGCTCAAGTATTAAGTAATAAAGGGGCCGTCTTGGACGAATTAGATGAAGCTGATAAAGCTTTAGAAGCGTTTAAAAAATCGCTTGCGTTGGAGAGCGAAATAGGAAATCTTAAAGGAAAAGCGACACGTCTCAATAATATCGGAAACATCCTCCAATTTAAGTTCGAAAAATATGACGAGGCTTTAGAGCATTATGAGGAAGCTTTTAAAATTAACCAAGAATTGGGCTCTCCTTTCTCAATGGCGTTAAACCTAATTAATATCGGCACTATTTACGCAGATAAGGGAATGTATGACAATGCCAATGATACTTATCTTGCCGCTCTCGATATTTTCACTAAAGCAGGAGATTTAGATCGAATTCGGATAATATATGGAAATCTTGCAGATTTAATGAGCGAAAAAGGTGATTTTGAATCAGCAATCGCGTGGTGTAAAAAAGGAATAGAAATAAACGATAAATTAGGTTCAAATAGAAGTAATTCGGCAGATTATATCCAATTAGGCAAGTTTTATCAAAATTTAAATAATTACTCCGAAGCTCTAAAGTCGTTTGAAATGGCAATTATATTCGCTAAAAAGGCTAATTATCAAAAAAATATTAAAAATTCACTTTATAACATTGCTGAACTCTATTATGATATGGAAAATTACGATAAGTCCATTTCTACCTATAAAGAAGCCATTCAATTGGCTGAAAATCTTAAAATGCTTGAATCAAAAGCAACATATTTGAATAATTTAGGGATAATATTTGCAGAATTGGAGGATTATCCATCTGCGATAAATTCATATGAAGAGGCTATCGCATTACACGATAAAATAGATGATATCGATGAACATATGACTGTTTTAAGTAACATTGGGACTGCATATGCGAACATCAGCGATCTTGAAAAGGCACTTCATTATTACTCTGAGGCCTTGGAGCTTTCGAGACAAAAAGGTGACTCGTTAAGGGTTTCTGAATTTTTAAAGGATGTTGCTGATAATCACACCGAGCAAGGAAATTATTCCGAAGCATTAAAGTTTCTTGGAGAGAGAATGAATTTAGCTCGGCAATTAAAAGACCCTGATATGCTCCTGGATACCTTTGAGTCTTTACTTTTTGTTTCTGTAATGATCTCAGATTTCAAGAGCGCAAGGATCTTCTGCGAGAAAGCATTAATGCTGGCTAAAAAACTCGAGTTAGAAGAACACATCCAAGCTCTCGAAGAAAACATGGAATTTATCGTTTCCAAATTAAACGAAAAAGGTAATTAAATAAAAGTTAACTCATACAAATTGAATAAAATATTGAAGCAGAGTCATTTTCTTTCTATTCTCAAGATTCTTTTACTTTTTTTTAAACCTTTTCTAATCAGAACCAAGAATTAAACGATTCAAGTCTTTTCAAAGCTGTCTCTAAAAAAAATTGAAAAATATTGATTTTGACTAATACTTTTTATAATAGTTATTCAAATCGTCTAAAAATTTAATTGCTACTAATCTAATAAGATCTTAATAGAAATTCTATCAACCTATTTAAATCGGATTTTAAAAATGACGGAGCAGGAAAAGCCACCTGAATCATTAGAATCGAATGTTACAGCTAAAGCCGTTGTTTTGCGTGCGGAAGCCTACAAGACGATTATCTTGTACGCAAGCAGATACGCAAACGCTTCCATTCCAAAAGAGAATTGGAAGGAGATTTATGGTATTTTAGTTGGCCAGGTAAAAGAAGATATATTATTCGTGGAAAGAGCAGAGGCATTGACTTACGGACACTCAACTGATGTTCAACTTGATGCAAAACACTATGGATTTATTGAACAAATTCAGGAAAAACTCGACGAAGAAAAAAAAGGATATTATATCGTAGGGTGGTTTCATTCCCATCCTGGTTTAGGACTCTTCTTTTCTTATGTTGACCTAATAAATCAGCTTGGATTCCAAGCACGGAATGATGATTCTATTGGGTTGGTTTTTGATCATACATTATTAGGAAAAAAAAAAGTCGAACAGATAGGAGATAATAAATTAACGAAATATGATACTGGTTTTGAAATATATCGTTTGACGGATGTAAATATGGATGTTAATGCTCCTGAATACGACGAAAATTATCATAAAGTCGATTATATTATTGAAGGTTTGAATAAATTTTTCTTTGCTAATGTACTCACTGAAATTTCTTCCTTAGTTGCTGCAGGCAAGCCCTTAGAGAGCGCATATGGAGAAATCACATCTTTAGACAACGATATTTCAAACGATAAACAAATAAAGACAAACGAATCAAGGGATTCCTCAATTAACCAAGATTTATTGTCGGAAATACCAAAATCAGACGAGATGGTGTTTGATGTCGATGACTTCTTTTATACCGAAGCATCAAACAAGAAAGCAAAGAAAATAGCTATTATTAAAGAAAAAGCAGATTTATTAGTCTTCGAAGGAAACAGCGCGTTTAAACAAAAAGACTCCTTCACGGGTGTTGAAAAATTCCGAGCAGCTATAAAACAATATGAAAAAATAGACGATTACGATCGAGTATTGGATTTACTCAATCAAGTCTGCGAAAAATGTTTATTAAATGAGCATATCAATTTGGCAGAGGAATTTATTGAAGAAATGCTGATTTTGGCTAAAAAAGAAAATCAACTTTTTTATCGGGGAAAAGCCAAATACCTTAAAGGATATATATTATTAAAGATAGGCGATAATAAGAATTTGCAAAGAGCATTGGAATTTATTCAAGAAGGTGCTGTGGATTATGTGAAGGAAAACGACTTTGCGGGTGCTGGAATGTGTTTTCACAAGATAGGCTCAATTTATCAATTGAGATTAAATGATATGGAAAGTGCTTGTCTATTTTACAAAGAAGCGATCGTTAATTACAACAATGCCCTAGTAAATCAACATCCACTTAGAAGATCTTTATGGAGCAAGCCGGAATCGTTAGTTCCAAAACTAATAGAACTTGTCGATCTCTTTAAAGAACTAATATCCAAAGTAGAAAATGAAAATTTAAAAAAGAAATTAATAAAGGAATTCAAAGAAATTTCGTTCAATTATTAACTTGGAATCCTTTTCTTACTCTTTTAATTATCTAAAAATTGAACGATTAAAAAAATGATCGTTCAGAAGAGAAAATATAAAAAATTAAATTTTAGGATTCATTACATTAAATGCTTATTTTAGTCAATAACGAAAATTAGTGATCAGCTATTCCGCGAAGAAAACAGAAAATTAAATATTCAAGAAAACAAGCCTGCAAATTTCTCGAACCCAAAGGTGATGTTTCGAACTGCTTGCAACCGTTATGTGTGTGCGTGGAAAGAGAGTTAGTTTTAGGAACGAAAGCGTTTGTTTGTGAGACGTGTACCTTGTATAATCCAAAGACAAACACTAAGGTTATGGATATATACGACCAAAGCAGGAAACTTGCCGAGCAAAAATTAAAAGAAAGCAAGATAGAACTCTCAGATTTACTTAAAGAAGAAGAGATTGATCTATCGCTCGACGAATTTGAAGAAGACGAGGGAGAATTACCAACAAAATTCGAGAAAAGAAAAGCAGGAAAAGGAGACTTGGAAGATTCCGAGGATTTTGCTGAATTAATTTGTCCTTTTTGCGATGAAATTGTTGACGACCTTCAATCGCATATAGAAAGTTGTGAATTTGCTCCAGAAGATGCAAGTATCGATGATATAGTTCAACCTAGAAGCAAGAGAAAGAAGAGAGGTAGGAAACCCGCTGCTCCTTCAAAAACAAAGGGGAAGTCTAAAGCAAAATCAGACGATGAGGAAGAAGAAGACGAAGAAGACGAAGAAGAAGCTGGAAGTAAGAAATGTCCTTATTGTGGAAAAGAATTCCAAAGATTAGGTCGACATCTGAATTCTTGCAAGAAAAAACCCGCGGGTGAAAATGCCGACGACGATGACGACGATGATGATGACGATGATTTTGACGACGATGACGATGATTTTGACGACGACGATTTTTAAAATTTTTTAATCTATTATTGATTTTTAATATGAATTCTGATCAAATCTATTATTGTCAACCAGTTTTTAGACCCCCAAGCGAAGCCTATTCTCTTTTAATACAATTAACCGAAGGTTGTACCTTCAAGTGCGATTTTTGTATGTCAAATTTGAGAAAACATTTCTTAGTCCGGAAAATAGAGGATGTCAAGAAAGATTTGGATATTGCGCAAAAGCAATATGGTCCAAATGTTCGAAGAATCTTTTTTTTAGATGGAAATGCGATGGTCACTCCTACAGAAAAACTTCTTGAGGTTACTCGATACGCAAACCAATTGTTCCCAAGATTAGAAAGATGTGGCGTTTATGCACATGCCAAGGATATTTTGAAAAAGTCTGATGAACAATTAAAAATGTTATCAGAGGCAGGATTAAAAATCGCGTATGTAGGATTTGAGTCTGGTTACGATAAATTACTTGAAGTGGTGAACAAGCACGCAACAAAGGAGGATTATATCAATGCCTCAAAAAAATTGATGAAGGCAGAAATCACATTATCTGCTACATTAATCAACGGATTAGGTGGTTCTGGCAATGAAGAGCTCTCCAAAATCCACGCAAAAGAATCAGCAGACCTTGTAAATAAAATATGCCCCAAGGACGATAGAAACTGGTATATTTCATTCCTTTCACTAATTGTACCTAAGGATACTCCTATCTATCAAAAAAAAAGCTTGAATCAGTTCAAGGAAATGACTTCTATCGAAATCTTGAAAGAATTAAAAATATTTTTTCAAAACATTGATTTTCAAAATAAAAACGCCAATTGTATCTTTCGTTCTAATCACGCATCTAATTATCTTCCTATTAAAGGTGTCTTAGATCGTGACAAGCTAGAAATCCTTAAAATAATCAATTATGGTCTTAATAACCAAGAAATTTTGAGACCAGAATATTATCGAGCATTATAGACATATTAAAAAATAATTCTGGAGCTAATGATGAAAGAATTAACTATCGGAATCGAATCCTTATTTTTTTCCTTATTAGTCTCTATTACTCTTGTAACTTATGCGTTTATCTTTTTTCCCGTCGTAAAAAAAAGTTTTGTTGCTCGTAGTCAAAATCGATGGAATTCGCTGCTCGTTATTATATTACTTGTATTCATTGCCATTTTCATAAGCTTGCCGTTTTCAGCCTCAATTTTCTATCTATTTATGCCAATGAACTGGTTTTTTATAGTAATGGTGGGTGTTTTAACACTATTCTTTTTTTTATTCGCTTCTATTAAAAAAACTACTCAAGATGAAAACGCCTTTAATGAGGAATTAAAGAAAGGAATGGACGAAGATTTGGATAAAACTCTGAATGACCCTCATAATTTTACGCTTAAGCAGGAATTTAAAAGAAAGCTCATTCATCTATTAGTAATT
>JAEOUI010000435.1 GCA_016839425.1 Promethearchaeota archaeon | reverse complement strand
TATAAAATATTAAAATTTGATCTAATAATCTCTAAATACAGATGAAGAAATTAAAAAAAATCGTTTTAAGAATACCAATTTATCCAAAATATGTTGAATTTTTTGGTTTATTTGAAAAATATGAATTAATACAAATTCATCGTCAAGATAACGATCAAATATTTGTCACGCAGAATGTAAAATTCAAAGACTCTAAAATGCATCCGAAAATGTTAGAAGGAGAGCATTATGGAGTGTTTTATGTTGAAATGATAGAAGAGAATAAAGATAATGGTGAATATATTTTCTTTTCTAAAAATCAGTTCATTCAAGAAACAAAAGACCTCTTTGAAAACCAAGAGAATTTAATCATTGATTCGCCTTATATTTTAGACGGTAATCGTATTCTCGTAAGTATAATAACGGATAAGAAGAATATTGATCAGTTTTTTGAATCCGTAGATTATTTATTCAGCGAGGATGTTGAGATCTTAAGTATCTCTAACATGCACATTGATTATAAGCATCTTTTTTTAAAATTGACAGAACGACAGAAAGAAATCATTTTTTATGCCGTTTTAAATGGATATTTTGAAATACCTCGCAAAATTGAGGCAAGTGAAATTGCGGATCATTTTAATATTTCTCAGAGTGCTTTATATGAACATTTACGAAGAATTGACATAAAAATTTATCATTCCATTTTTAAATAAAAGATACATTTTTTATCTTGATAAAACGAAATAAAGTAAAAAATTAAAATATTTTTTGAAAGGAAACTTTATCAGAAACATTCTTTTTTAAAATTCTTTTTCTGTAGTAACTCTTTATTCCTGAAATTAGCGCTATAGAAGGAACTACGGATTTAGCATATTTCACGGGACCAAATAACACAAAATCACTTCCAGAACTTACGCTATATGTCATTATGGATGCGATCGTGCCATATTTTGAGGAGACTCCATATTTTTTTAACTTTTTATATCCATAGATTGCGTTTGCTGGAGCAAAACCTACAGGGACCCCTAATTCCCTTTTTATCAATTTCGATGTTTCAATGTTAATATCAATAGAAGTAATATCTAATAAGGCAGTATCGACAATATAATTAACAATCCCTGCTTTTTTCGCTTTAGGTAATAGTTTATTTTTAAGAATCTCCATCTTTTGCCGTGCAAATATTGTATTACTCCCAAATGTAAGTAAAACAGCATTTTTTACACCAATTTCATTGAGAATTTCAAGATTTTTGTCGCTTGTGTTTTCGTCAATGCTGTTTAATATGGCTCTATCTAACAAACCCTTTTCTTTTAAGCTAACCATCGCAGGAATTCGGCAGCTATCGTTTAAACCATCAACTAAAAATGGGACATCAACGATATCTGCTACAAACTCACATTCCTTAACAAGAGCATCGGGATAGCCTCCAACAACATCAACAATGGCTTGAACGCCTACATCTTCTACGATCGATATAAATTCGTTGAGTTCTGTTTCAACTAGCTTCTTGTCAAATTCACCTGTTTTTTCATTTAATAAAGCATCATGCTTGTCGTAAAAAACTGAGCCGATGACAACTAAGGGATTTTCTCCAGGTTGTCCACCTATAGAACAATTCCCGATGTTGATAACTTTTTGATCTTTATCATAACTCATTATTTTATAATCACTTTACAACTTATATTTTGCATATAATTAGGAAAATAACGATTTAATAAAAAAAAAAAAAATTGGGTCTTGAAATAAAACATTCAAGCCCCAATCATTTCCTTTATTTTTTTAACTCCTTCCACTGCATCAGAAGCGTAAGCATCTGCGCCAATTTGTTCAGCAAAGCGTTTTGAAACAGGTCCACCACCAATTATCACTTTGGTTTTCTCGTGTAATCCTTCCTTGTTCATTGCCTTAATAATATCTTCCATCGCCAACATAGTCGTTGTCAGTAAAGCGGATAAGCCTAAAACATCAGGTTGATGTTCTTTTACGGCTTGAATGAATTTTTCCGTATCGTTATCCGTTCCAATGTCGACGACTTCGAATCCGGCACTTTTTAACAGAAAACCAACTAGATTTTTACCAATGTCATGCACGTCCCCAATAACAGTGCCTAAAACTACTTTGCCAACCGTTTCGATTGAAGTATCTGCCAGATGTGGCTCTATTACTTCCATTCCCGTAGTAAACGCTTCACCCGCCATCATCAAATCGGGAAGGAAAAACTCCCTATCTTCAAATAACTTCCCACATTCTTCAAGCCCTTTGATCATTGCGTTGAATATGTTGTAGGGATCATTTCCGGATTCTAGACTGGATTGAATCAGCTCTACAATATCGTACGAATTGCCCTCACGAATGGCCTCGGTAATTGAATTGAATTTATTTGTATCTTCCATATTTTTGCACCCTCTTGAATAGGTAGTTTATTTTTTCCAAATCCGTCCCAGGTGGGATAGCACTAAGCGCAATTGAAATAGAAGCTCGCATTTTTACAGCCAAAGTACATACTCGCTTTACTAAGTCATCAATCTCCTGTTCGGTGGCATCTCTCATAAATTTACCGTGGATAATATATGTGAAATTCTTTTTATATTCTTTCGCAAGTTCAAATGAAAGTTGGTCGTACTCTGGCAATGTGATACCTTCTGGAGTGGTTGGAAAAACATAATTTGACCATAAAATCTGATGATTAATGCCCGCTGGTTCGGTTTCGAGGATTTTTCGCATTTCCATTGGGGAAGTGCAAGGAGCTACAATTGTTATTTTCTTTTTATGATGCCGCCAGACTCTTTCTATATAGGG
>JAEOUI010000434.1 GCA_016839425.1 Promethearchaeota archaeon | reverse complement strand
TTATAATCGGTTATCCTGGAGAAACGAGGGAAATGGTCCATCAAACGTTACAATTCGTTCGGTCCCTGCGTTTGACAGGGGTTCAATTCACGCCAATTACAGCCTTTCCAGGAACCTCTTTTCACGAGGAGATGACGCAAAAAGGAATGATTACCAGTAGGAACTACAAGCACTATAATTTGTTCCAACCCATGATGAATACTGAACAATTGTCGAATATCGAGATCTATCGGCTTGTTGCTGAAGCTTACGCTTCTTATTACTTAAGTGGTAGTTATGTAAAAGACTTGGCCAAGCGATATTGCAATCCCTTCGGAAAATGGCGCTGGATGGGTTCCTCTATTCCTCGCTTCGTTAAAAATGTCATGTCCGAAGCATATGGGATGCTTCACACGCAAGGAATTTCGGGTTCTGCAGTTTCAGAAGAATTAAAAGAATTAGAAAAACTAGCTAAGGAAGCAAATACTTTTAATTATAAGATAACAGAAACACCGCGAAATAAACTACTATCTAAATTCCCAAAATTTGATAGTCAACAATCTCTTGAAATTTCAAAACAAAAAAAAAAGTCATTATCTTCAATAGTATAAATTATATTTTTTTTTTCGCCTTAATAACAAACATCTAATCTAATTTTAAAAACATATTTAGGGATGCTTTATTAATAATTAATTAGAAGTTTATTTTTGATGGTTTGATGTCTACGATAGAATTTAAAGTAAACGATTTCATTACTTTAAAATTAGAAGAAGATACAACGGTCATTTATGTTAATGGCAAGAGATTTGATCAATGCAAGTATCTTTTATTAACAATTAATCCCAAAGAAATCGAGGAATATGAAGATATTCAATCCATAGACGAGGCTTCTGAAAGATTGGATAGAACCTTGGAACAAAACAAGAGATTAATTCCTGCCGAAACAGAGTTCTGGGGTCATTGTTCAAATATTCAAGCATGGGTTGAAAACGATTACGATACTCGCCTCCTACATAGAAATATTGCGTTTCCGTTGCTTAAGAAACTCTCTATTGCTGGCGATATTAAAGCTAAAAAATTATTTAAAGACGAAATTGCTGAACGATTCTCCAGTGGACATAAAACCGTGATGAATTATTTAAAAGAACGCAATTATCTGAATTATTTAAATAGAAAAGAACGTTTGACCCTTTATCGTAGCATGTTTGAGAAAGGATCACCTCAAATGTTAAAATTTCTCTTTGACAGCGGAGTTTTAGACGATTTAAAACTGAACGAAAACGAAATCAAACCTTTAATTGATGGTATTGATATTGAAATGATAAGAAAATCAAGAGAGGATCTCGCATTTCCACTTTTAGAAAAATTAGTCACATTACAACACCCACTTTCACTTGAAATCTTTCAGAAAGATATTAAAACAATGTTCGAAAAAGGTTCAGCAAATCAAGTAATGTTTTTATTTAATAAAAGTTACCTTTACCGCCTTACTGATACTGAAATTAAAAATCTCGTAAGGAATTTCAATATCGAACGCATCCTTAACGATAAATCCCAATTAGTGTTTCCAATTTTAGAAAAGTTGATAATACTTGGAAATCCGTCTGCATTGACTCATTTTGTGAATACACTCAAAAAATTCTTTCAAAGGGGAACATTAGACGATTTAGAATTTATAATAAATAACAGTTATCTCAAATATATTAAAAAGGAAGAAATGGATTCCTTAATAGATTCAAAAAAATTCGATTCTTTAGAACAAATTAACGATTTTCGGACATTTTTCGTGTTGAAATCGTTAAGCAGGGCAGGAATTGCAAGTGCTACTTCACTATTAGAAAAAAAAATTTTAAAAAAGATACAAAGTGGATATCCAAACGCTCACGAATATTTAAATCAAAATTACCTGGATCTTTCAAGATACCAACACAAACTTTGTAATCAACTTGAAAAGATAAACGATACAATCAATTATGGGAAATATATCGTTAGCGATTCAGAAAAACTTCAATTGATAACGGAATATGATAAAATTGCAAAAAATTTAGCTGAAAGTATTAATAAAAATTATAAAATAAAAAAATAAAAGATTATTGTTCGATTCTCGTTCCGCAATACTTGCAGTAATTTTCGGTAGGAATTAATTTACTACCACAAGCCGAACATTTCTTTGAATTTGCGGGTGTTATCGTTTCGGGTGTTTTAACTGCTCTACCAACTAGCGTACCTCCACAGTACACGCAAAATTTGCTCTTCACATCGTTTTCTGAACCGCATCGCAAACATAATTGCGTCTTCTTGATGGATACTTTAGTTGAAGCTACTTCAGTCTTCTTTGGTTCAACTTTTGATTTTTCTGTCTGGGTAGTTTTAGCTTTCTCGTCTTCTTTTGCTTTAAGGTGTTTCTGGCTCCTTCTAGCAATTACTGCGGCTATGATGATTATTGCCACGATGACCATTATAACTAATACAATAGGAATGGCGCTAACCCATCGCTCTGCTGCCGTGTGTCCCGTTTTGGATGTTACCTCGAAAGTTATATCCGTCTAGTATTCTGGAGAGACAGTTGGATCGAACGCATGGGAACAATCCCA
>JAEOUI010000433.1 GCA_016839425.1 Promethearchaeota archaeon | reverse complement strand
CCAATTTTTGGACGAATAAATATCAAAAATAAAGAAGAACATGAATAAAATTCATTCAAACACAATTTAATAATTTAGGGGGATTTTTAATATCAAATAAGTTAGAAAAAATTAGCATTAAATACTTTTTTTATAATTCATAAATATCGTAATTTAAATATCTAAGATGTTGATGACTATATAGGGCACATTTACGCTTTCAAAAAATTTTTTAAAAGAGTAATTTCATTATATTTATATTATATTATTGTTATCATGTTATTACTATTATAAAATTAAATTAAATAATTACAAGGAAAAATTATGTCTTCCGTAGATCCCGAAACTGCTGTTTATAATTTGATGCAACGCGACCCCAACATCATTGCTGTGGCGATTTTAAATAATAGCAACAACATTATATATTCCACCGATAATTGGGATGTGAGTGGGGATGTAGGTAAAGTCATGTCAGGTTGGGCATCTTTAAACGCTCAATTCATCATGATATCTGGAGTAAAATACTCAATGTTGGCTCAAACCCCAGATGGTTTTACAGCCACATCAATTCGAGGGGAGGGACACATTATAGGTGCAAAGGACGATGAACATAGAGTTGTTGCGTATTTAGAACCAGACGGATATATGCAAGGCGCTTCTATGGATGTACAAAAGTGCTTAGCAGATTTAAGTAGCAAGAAAAAAACTGTAACCGAAGAAGCGCCTGTAAGGTCGACTGCTACATCCTCAGCAGCGGGAGGCGGTGCGAGTTACGGAGCTAGCGTTGATCCTCAATTGAAAGGAGAGATCCAAGCATTTTTAGATTGGGTTAAAGATAGCGAAGGCCTTGCGGGATATATAAAGTATTATATTGATCAAAACAATGGCCAAATTATGTCTGCAATGGCCCAAGTCTATAACGAATTGAGGCAAATATTTGGAGTATGAATTTTTTTCAATAAAATTTGTTATCAGAAATTTTATTCTTTTCTCAAAATTAGACTTCCTAAAGTTAAGTTAAACTCTTAAGATAGTTAGTTTATAAAAATATCATTTTTTAATATAACACAAGATAAAGTTTTAAGTAAAAAGATTTAATTCTATAAAACAAATAGAAATATTATTGTTAAGTAAATTATTAGAGACATATCATTATGAGGTTAAATATATCAAATTTTTGGATGTTGACAGTATTAAATTGTTTTATTGTTATCATTAGTGCTATTCTGATGTTTGAAAAAATGCTTTATCATCTTTTATCAGGAGACCCGTTTTTATTAATAGTTTTTGTTTGTCTATTATGCCTTCTAGTTCTTAATATTATTCTGACCGTGCTTTCGTTCAAGACTAAAAACAAGGCATTTGAAAGGAGGAATTCAAGTCAACAAACAAAACCATCTACAAAAAATGCGTTAAAACCAACGACAACGAGCGATACGATTGATAAGGGAGAAAATAAATACATGACAAAAGAAGACCTAGACTTAAACATCCCAATAATCCCCGAAGCTCCAAAAAAAAAAGAAAAAATTACAAAGGAAACACATGGATTGTCTACAAATATTTTAAATGAAATGAAAAAAATGGAATCGGAAGATATTCAAGTTGTATTGGTTAATTGTGATCGATGTAAAGGCGTGATACCAGTACCCGTACCTAAGAAAGCAATCTTGGAATCGGATTTACCCGTTGTCCCAATCAGTTATGTTCATTCAATAGGAGCAGATAAACATTGTATTACACTTCACCTCGATCACGATTTTGATATTCGTAGACAGAGAATATCTGAAGTTGTTCTTTCCTGATTCAAGTATATCAAGATTTTAACGATAAATTTTTAATTCTTATAAAATTATTGAATAATATGAAGGTAAATGTTGGCGTTATAGCCGCAAGCGGATACGCGGGAGGAGAAGCTGTCCGGTTATTGAGTTATCATCCGCATGTTAACTTGAATTACATAACATCCCGTAAATTAATTACGAAATATTTTCATACTATTTATCCTAATTTTCGAAATCTTTCTAATTTGAAGTTCGAGGAATTTAATGTTAAAACCGCTAAGGAAAAATGTGATATTGTCTTCTTAGCAGTACCACATAAAGTATCGCAGGATATGGTTCCAGAATTATTAGACGCAGGACTAAAAATAATTGATCTTAGTGCAGATTTTAGATTGAAAAACGAGAACATATACCAGAAATATTATAAGAAGACGCATTCTCATCCAGAACTTCTTGAAAAAGCCGTATATGGCATGCCTGAACTCCATCGCGAAGAAATTAAAAACGCACAACTTGTGGCTATTGCTGGATGTCAGGCCTCAAGTGCCATCTATGGTTTATTTCCATTAGTTCGCGAAGGATTAATAGAAACAAATAACATAATCGTTGATTCAAAAACAGGTTCTTCTGGTTCAGGCGCTAGTTTTAACGAGGCATCTCACCACCCCATTCGGGCAAATAGTATCCGCCCTTATAAAATGACAGGTCATAGACACACCGCTGAAATAGAACAAGAATTAACGGTTTTAAATAGTGGAAGGCAAGTAAAAGTAGGATTTTCAGCACACGGTGTTAATTTAACTAGAGGGATATTATCAACTAGTCATGTGTTTTACAATCAAGACAATACAATAGAAGAAAAAGAGATATTTAGAGCCTATAGAAAGCACTTTAAAGACGAACCTTTCTTACGACTTATTACTCAAAAATCAGGAATTTTTCGTCTCCCTGATCCAAAATTGATCATTGGAACTAATTATGCGGATATTGGTTTTCAAATCGATGAGAATATGAATAGGATCGTTGTTTTATGTGCTTTGGATAATTTAATAAAGGGTACAGCAGGTAATGCAGTCCAATGTTTAAATATCATGAGTGGATTTTCAGAAACTGCAGGTCTTGATTTTCCAGGAATCTTTCCTTTATAACATGTTATTTCCAATGGAATTTTTTTATTGATATTAATAAACAAGGAGGATTTAAATTGAAAATTATTGTCGAAGAGAGTTTAAACATTGATAAATTTACTATCAATATTCGTATATTTCAAATGCACAAAAGTCATTTAATGCTTATATCTGATCAAGAAGAATTGGGAATTGGAAATGTTATATTAAGTAGCCCTCCTACGATACAAGGTTTGAATTCTATAGCCGCATCTTATAATTTATTTGGTATGAAAGAAGGTTTATTAAGCAAGATTATCGCAGAAAGGGCATCTAGGATTTTAAAGACACCTGTTTTACTATTATTTTTTCTTAAAAATATAAAAAAGGAAGAAGACATTGCCCAAGAATTAACATTAGCAATCAACAATATTTTAGATCGATTTAAAAATTAAGAAACTAAAGTTAAGGCATAATTACTGATTTTTTTTTAATTATAAAAACCAAAAATTACCCTTGTTTTTGGTTTGCAAAGTATATTAACCACTTGGCCATAGCTTGAAACGATTCTTTTATGTTGATATCTTGTTTAGCTGAACAAAAGACGCATTGATTACATTTTGCTTGTTCGGCATATTCATTAGCCAAATCAAATTCCACTTCATGGTTTTCCAAGTCCCATTTCATACCAAGAAGAATAATCGGAATAAAGCCTGCTTTTTGTCTAATAATTTTCAACCATTCCGGTACTTCCTTAAATGTTTCGTAGTCTGTAAGGTCAAAACAGATAAAAGCGCCACTTGCACCCTTGCAATAGTCAGGTAGTAACTCACGAAAGCGTTTTTCTCCTGCAAAATCCCATAGTTGCATTTTTACAGCTTCGCCTGTATCGAGTTCTTCAGATTTCGTATGGAAACCGGCACCTATGGTCATTTTATATCCTTCTTCAAATTTTCCCGTACAATAACGGGTAATCATCGCTGTTTTACCAACTCCTCCTGCACCTGCAACAATTACTTTAAATATCCATGAATTTTGCATTAATATCCCGATGTGTGTTTTTTTATTCTATTAATTATATCTCACTCTGGAAATTTATATTTATTTTTTAGAGAAAAATAAAAAAGATTTTTATAAGATTTTATTCTATTATTTGTTAGTACTTAATTTTAAAATATTTAAATATCATAATAAGAAAGGTTGTGAAAAGAGCGTATTAAAGACGACGATATTTGCCCATTATGTAGTTTCCCAAAAGAACTATGTATTTGTGATAATTTAAGCGCCGACGAGCAGCAAATTATTATTTCTAATGCTCGTCGAAAATGGGGGCGTATAGTAACCGTTATTACCTTTGACGGGAACATTGATGCTAACTTGAAGGACATCCTAACTGAAGCGAAAAAGAAATGTGCATCAGGAGGAACTGTAAGAGGAAATGAAGTCGAACTTCAAGGAGATCATAAGTTTAAAATGAAGAAATTCTTGATCGACTTAGGTTTTCCAGAAGAGAATATTATTATTCAAGAAGGAATACAATAATTCAATAATTTTACTTTTTTTTATTTGTGAACAAATAAAATACTCCAAACTAATACCTATGGATGTCTCAAATTATAAGGTTATTTTTAGTGGCATAAAAAAAACTAAAAGCGAAGCTATAACCTTGACTTTCAGAGAAATGCCTTTAAAATACCAATTTGAAATATCTGCCTCATTACTTCAAAAAATTCGGGAGAAAAGTGAAGAGGGAAGAAATATCATACATTTTCGAAATATTGAAGATGTTACTAAACTTGGTGATGATGCAATTTCTACTTTCTATGATAATTTTTATGTAGTATTATATTCAACAAAAGAAGAAGGAAAAAAGGAAGGAATTCTTTTAGTAACTATAAAAAAAAAGGGAACATTATTAATTGGCACTTGGCCTTTTAATATAGCTAAGAGAGAATTAACCAAAGAAAATGTTAATCAATTACTAGGCAGGTTTATTGATAACCCTGAAGAATTCAAAACAATTTGTATAATCACATAAAGTTTTACAATTAAAGAATTTAAGAAAAAAAAATAAAATTATGATCTAACTTCAGGCATGATTTTATCAAGTTCTTCGTTGATATCCACATCCTTAAAATCATAGGCAATGAGTTCATATGAATCGCTAAAATCGCTGTATTTTGCTTTTCCTCTTATAATTATATCTTTTCCTAAGAGTTCTGAAGCAGAATTATCTATAAATTTTTCATAATCTGGTGAATCCCTGATTTTTGCAATATTTTTAGTCGTGTTTCCAAGCAATTTTTCAGCAATATCCCCGATAAAGGTTGTTCTAATCGTGGAACTTTCGTCATCAATAGTTAAGTTAAATATCATTCTTTTCGTAGGGTCTTCCTTTTGTTCACAGGTGCAATTATCAACTTTTTTATAACAATTTGGACACGCATCGTAAAGGGTTATATTATTAAATTCTTTAGCAATAAATCCTTTTATCACGAATGTTCCGGAAGAATTAATATCACTTATTTTTGTATAATTACCAGTTATATTAGAAATAATTCTTTCACTAATAGGTTCAATGGTTTTAATGTTCTTTATTTTTAGTTCAATTACTTCTAAACTCGAATCTTTTAAGAAAGAAATTTCGCTCCTATTTGAAAAAGTACTAAATTTTACCATAACATCTTTAAGCATTATACCCATTCCATTAGATAACATTGAAGCGAATTCTTCCGCTTTTTCTCGCCAGAGAGTAACTCTAATATAATCTGTATCATCGCTAACTACAAATCCTAATAGATTGACTTCTTCACTATTTTTAAGTGTAATTGTTTTAAGATTATCAACTGAAGATACTATCCCTTTAAATGAAACGATATTCTGTTTTTCTTGTAACAATTTAATATTAGGGACTAGTTCTCCGCTAAGATCGATTTTTTTTTTTATTTTTTTTAAAGTTGATGTAATTGATGCAATTAACTCGATTGTGGTATTATCTAAGCTACTTAACCGTGGATTTAAACTAGAGACTCTAATTGTATCATCTTTTTCAAAAGTCTCTAATTTTTGAGTATCTTCGTTCCAAAATGTTATTCTAATCGTACCAGAAGAATCCATAAGTACTATTGAACATACTTTTCCTAGTTCTCCATTTTTTCTCGTAAATTCTTTCAGAGGGAATTTTTGAATTATTTTTCCCTCTAGTACGAGAGATTTATCGTTTAAATCAATATCCTTAATTAATACTAGTTCTTCTTTTATTTTTGGAAAATTTGAATAGTCAACATCTTCAGGAGATATGATGATTTTTCCAAAATTTCCTACATGGATTTCAATATCACCGTTTTGATTTGTTCGAGTGTTTCCATTTAAAATCTTTACTAATTCATTTTTTTCAAAATTTTCTTCTGAAAGAATATTAACTTGTTCGTCCCAAAGAACAACTCTAATATCTCCCGTCGCATCATATAACAGGAAAGAAGCGACTCGACCTTCAGAACCATCCTTCTTTGTAAAACTTCGACTTGAGTAGATATCCTTGATTCTACCGATAATTGTGATATTTTTCATATTTAAAGATATGTCTGTGATGTTTATTTCGATATCCTTCAAAATATCTTTACTTTCCTCTTTAATATCAACACCTAGATCCCGAGCAATAATAAATAATGCGCCTTCGTCGGAAATTAGGCCTTTTAACTCTTCCTTTTTATCTTTTACCCTCTGTTCGATCTCTTGTTTAGTTAAACCCGTTTCTTCAAGGATTTTATTGATATATGCATCAGTCTTCATAAATTCTTCATTTAGGGTCTGTTATTATTTTCTATTAGAATTGATTCTATAAAAATAAAATTATTTAGTTGTTAATTCATTGGAATTATTTATTATTTATATAAAAGAGGTCTCTGAAAGTTTTAAGAATTAATATAACATCAACACCACTTTTTGAAAAAAAAAGGT
>JAEOUI010000432.1 GCA_016839425.1 Promethearchaeota archaeon | reverse complement strand
TGCAAGTAGCAGACATTTTTATTCAAAAGATTAATCTTCCTCATGCGGGTCTTGATCAAAGAAAAGCTCAAGTAATTTCAAGAGAAGTTGCCATGAAACTTAAAATAAATCCATTAAAAAATCAGAAAGACGAGATCATTAAACCTATTGCTGTACATCATCATCTGATTTTAGGACTTAATAAACCCAAAATTTGGCCAGTACCAAAAGAAAATCTCCAAGAATTATGGGCGTCTATGAAAATGTCAAAAAGCATACCCGATTCGGCGATCTTCATTACAGATTCTCCTGAAGAGATACGTACTAAAATGAAAAAGGCTTTTTGTCCTCAAGGTATTGCTGATTTTAATCCAATCTTAGATTGGGTTAAATATTTAATCTTTAGAGAGAAAGATTCCCAACTTGAAGTCTTGCGTCCTGAAAAATTTGGTGGAAATATGATTTACTCTCAATATGATGATTTAGAAAAGGATTTTATTGAAGGAAAACTACATCCTGCTGATTTAAAGAAAGCTGTTGCTGAAGCACTTATACTGATTTTAGAGCCAATTAGAGCACATTTTAATACTCCAAAACTGAGAAAAATGAAGGAGAAAATGGATGAGATTTTAATTACACGATAATCATTATTCATTGCTTTAATATCAATATCCTTCTTAGAAAATTATAATCAAGTTTTACTTTTAAAAAAATAAAGTGATGCTCTATAAAACGATAAATACCAGCTCTAAAGATCGTCCAATTTAATTTATAATCTAAACCAAAGATTTACCATTTAAAGTCGTCCCACAATAAGAATCAACCCACAGCGTAAAATCACCGTAATACTTCTATATAAATATCAAAACCATTTTTTAAAATTCAATCCTTGTAAAATCGTCATTGATATAGTTATTTCCACATTTAATTTACATGCGAAAAATTATTAATAGAGAATAGTTATATAAATTGTATAATACTTTAATGGAGAGTTGTTTAATTGACAAAAAAAAATCTTCTTGGCTCATGATGCCCAAGGTTCACTCGAATTTTAACGATATCAATTTAGAAACGGCATTGATAGAAAAATCGATTGAACTCATTTCTACCGAAAAACAGATTCCAAACTTCATATTTTTATGTGGAAATTTTTTTGATGTAAAAGCTTACGTGTATTCTGCCTTGAGAGCGTGGAAAGGAGCGGTTAAACCTACTGCAAGTGGAAGAAAACCTATGCTAGAGGCGACATTTGCGTCATTATCGGTGTATATTAGTTCTCTTCTGTCGCTTCAATCGGACTTTTATTTTGCCTATGACGAGATCCGTGAGATCTTGATTGCGAACAAGAGAGAAGATCTTTGGGCCATTTTAGAAGAGAAACTCCCTTTCATATCATTACCCCCTAAAGAAATGTATGGAAAGAGAGTATCTCCCATTTCTCCGTATTTTGTCATTAAACAAGACGATGAGCTCACATTAGGCGAGATATACCCAAGCGTGTACCTCACGCAAGTCATCAAGTCAATAAAATCACGATTTTTCGTGTTTTTTCAGCACCAAGGGTATTCTGCCTTCGGATTTTTCAATTCATTCCCGACATATAAAAAATTCGGATTCGAGCAAACGCCTCGCAAGTTCACGGGAGATCCTACCCCCGAGAACCTGATAAAATATGTCAATGGGGCAAAAAACTTGAAAGAAATTCTCATTGCGCTCATCAATAGCCATAATAACGCGTATCTTTCTCAATATTTAATAGACGACTATGAGTTGCTTTTGAAAAAGCTTCTCGAAGTGTAAAGTGGAGGTAAATAAAATGGTAAATGTAGGATTATTAGGAGACATTAGCGTTGGAAAAACCAGTATCTTACGCCTGTTTGTCAAATACTTAAACAAGGGAGATATTGAAAATGTCGAGGGCGGAAAAAAGTGCACCGTTGTAAAAACGGATTTTAGCGGCGAAGCTACCGTTCCAGGAGGAGACAAAGAGGACAAGCTTAACGAAAAGGAAACAATAACCATTCACCCAAACCGGTTAGTTTTTCGCGAAGAAGACACCGGAAAAGCACATACAATCTTTGCACCAGGAGGCGATGTCCAACGCGCCGTAGTAAAGATGGGCGTCATTACCATCTCGCGTATCGCAACGCAAATCATCGCCATTTTCGCTTTAGACAGAGATTTGAAACAACAATTCGACTTCTTTAACGATGTTCGATTCTTCCCAGATGAGATTAATGTCTGCATAAACAAGTACGACTTGATAGACGGCGATAAGGACGCAAAACTTGAGAAAATGAGAAAGGAAATTACCGACTTTTTTACCAAACGCAAGATTAAAGTCGCAGATTTCTTCGTTACATGCGGAGAAACCATCGAAGGATTTGGCGATTTCAATAACCATGTTGCAGAAATGATCCTGAAAATTACTTCTTCGAGCTAAGCAAATTCCTGCTACATTCAAATTCTTTTTTACTCTAATAAATTGACCAAATTTATAAAATAATTTAGGTAGATCATGTTATGGATATGAAGGAAGTGATGGGATATATCGACGGTTTGGAGATCACGGGTTGCGCAATTAGAAGCACGGGCGAAATGGCTTTCGTTGCACAGGATTGGTCGTGCGACGATGCTTTGGAACCAAAGCGAACGGATATATTCGCATACAAGCCTTTCGAAAAAGAAGGAAAGCAATGGGGATCGGCTGGACTCGGTACTTGCCGTGCCATGTTTGTGTGTCCGTCTTATATCCCCGATGAAAGGTGGTTATTCGTAACCAGCGGAGGAGATGTGTGTGTTGTCTCAAAAGAGGGACCTAATTTCGAGAATCGCGTGTTAAATAAAAGAACGGTGATTTTTGGTATCAAAACAATTGGTGACGACACTTATTGCGTTGGACCTGGCCGAAAGGTCATGAAGCGAATAGAAAAAAACCATTGGCTTGATTTGAGTACTGAAGTACTTAAAAAAGAACACCCTAATGATATCAAGGGTTTTAGAGATATTGATGGGTTCTCGGACACCGACTTGTACGCTTGCGGCGGTAGGGACGATCTCTGGCGTTACAACGGTACTGAATGGTACTTCGTCGATTTACCCATAAAAGGATCGATCAATCACCTTTGTTGCGGTACTAACGGATTTTTATATGTTCTTGTTGACTCACGCACCTTGATCTCGGGCAGAGAAGGCGATTGGAGGAAAATCAAGATCGATTTGACAAAAGACTTTATCGGTGGTCTTTATTGGTATCAGGATCGATTAATTTTCACCACGGAAGTTGCCTGTTTCGAATTAAGAGGTGATAAGGTCGAACGAAGCAAGCTCATCGACGAGAGCCCATTGAAATTCTACGATTATATTTCCTGCTACGAGGACAAGATGTTTCTCGTGAATGGGACAGAAGCAGCTTATTATGATGGAAATTGTTGGGAAAAAATATTATGAAAAAGTGTTTTTTTACTATTTTTTCTATTAATTATTCGCGATCTGAAATATTTTTGTTTTCATTTTCTTCTAAAATTTAAATAGAAAGATATGATATCTTTATTTTAATTAGAACAAGTAAAACCGATCGCTCGCTATTTAGCTTGAGTTCGTTTCTTTTATGCTATTCTATATGAGGTAATTGCTTGGAGATTATTAAATATCTAGCAGAAGTATTAGCTCAGAAAATCAATATTACTTCAACTGCAACGCGCGGATTGATTAAGTTGGCCATTCAAGACCAATTAGGGCCCTTTCATCCATTCAATCAAATAAATTACGAGGAATTAAAAAATACCATCCAAGAAGCCCTGAAAGATCGCTTGAAAGGATTAAAAATCCAAGATTTTGAAGAACTTACAGAATTGTTGTTAAAAGAACTCAAACTAAATCAATCGTTGATTACAATGTCAAAAGTATGAATAATTAATTTACTCGTATAAATCTGTCTAATTATTTTTTTCTGCTTTCAATTTGAGCGCTACCTTGACAAATAATTGTTCAAGGTCAAGTTTATATCCTATAAGAGGTGTTAGTAGAACTTCTCCCTTTAGCTTATCTATTTTAACATATCCTGTTTTTTCTAGATCCCGTAAATCCTCTAGTACAAGCTTTTTTTTTCTTAAATCCCTAATTTCATGTAATTTTGCGATTCCCGAATTGTTGAAACAGCAAACAAGTGTTACAAATAAAGTAGCTGCCAATTTAGGTTGATTTTTAAAGGGATTTGCTGAAATCAGTTCCGAAGTGTCGGATTCGAACGATAGAAACCAATGAGAATCAAGAGGATTGAACCTTACTTTTAAACCTATTTGTTCCACATGTTCAGAAAGATTTGTTAGTAATGTCTGAAAGTAAAAATTGTCGTTTTTACCTTGAAAATTTAGCGAAGCGAGTATTTCTTCTTTAGTTGCACCCATTTCGTATATAGCTTCTTTTTTGCTCAATAAATGCATTAAAACTGATAATTCATTCACTTTTTTTAATCATCCTCATAAATATAATGTGTTCGTTTCTTTTTGATATTTAATCTTGCTAGATTGCAATAAATGCAAGACATATACGAATTTTTCATATATTTTAATCTGATCTTGTTCGTCTTCAAAAATTTCTTCAAAAAAGCATGGAAGCTTGTCCAGAATGCTGTTATAAAATTCCATCATACTATCTGAAAATTTTTGCTCTGATACTTCAAGAATAAATTCGCCCGTTTGACCCTTAGTCCTCGTTATTGGTTTTATCTCGATTTTTTTTGATTTTTTTCTCCCGAGCTTCTTCTTGCTTAGTTCTAAGAAATTCATCGATAAACTAGTTAAATTAAATGCTTCTCTCCAGCAGCCATCAAAAAGGGAAGCCATTTCGCTTTCCTCGGGATTTAATGCCATATATTGGACGAATTTTTCCTTGCTATCCCTTGAACTCAATAATTTTTTTAATTCTCCAAACTTTTGATCTAATAACATACAAGCGTTTTTGTACGATTTTGAATTGATGTCTAGCGTGTTTACCGTAATTGAATCTTTAAGTTCTTTAAACAATGGAACTAATTCGTAATCTAACAAATTGATTTTTCCCAATAAAACCTCTTTTTGAATGAACTCTATTTTACGGCTTAATTTTTGGGAATTGTCGTCGGGATCGTCCATTTTAACTTCACGTCTTCACTATCTTTGGTCGGAAAATGGTAGATACCTCCTTATTACCAGTTCGAGCCACGCCTATTACTTTTTCTGCTAGGAAGTATAATGAATTTGAAGTTTTGGGCATGAACATAATCATTTGAACGGGATTTTGTTCTAAGGTTGATTTAATCAAATGATACGCCACTTCGGAGTTTTTATCGTCGAGAAACATTCCTGCTTCGTCCAACATACACAAAGGTGAGGGTTTAATTTCTTGAAGCGACAATATTAAACAAATTGACACCATGGAAATCTGTCCACCAGAGAGCGCCGTACACGACTTTAAATCTTCCTTTGAAGTGGCAGCCTTTATCTCGACACCAAGTACTTCGAATTTTCCAACTAAATCCAATGAACAATATGTCTTGATTTCGGAGGTCTCAAATTTGTTATTTATCTTGTTTTTAAGATCTTCAAGAACACTTTTAAACTTGTTGTAATATGTTCTTTCTAATTTCTTTTCAGCTTTTTTCGCAGCTTTAATGTCATTTTCCAGATCGTCTTGATTTTTCATTATTTGTTTTAATCCATCCATCAACCGATCTCGTTCAACAAGGATGGACTCGTCCACATCCATATAATTAAGCAATTGCTTGTCTATTCTTTTAATATCCTCTTTTATATCGCGAATTGGTCGAACGATAAAATCCTTATTCTCCCCCAGTTTTAAATTGATTCTTTCCAAGTCACTTTCTTTTGATTGAATTTCTAATTCTAATACATTTAACTTGTTGGATTCTTGCTCCAAATCAAGTTCCAATTGCAAGTTCTTTTTATTTAGCTTGTTTTTTTCTTGTTGTGCCTCTTGCACCACATTTTTCAGTTCTTGCAATCGTTCTTCAGTCGTAGCTAGGAGCTCTTCTATTTTCTCTAGCTCTTGATATATTTTAAACGCATCCTTATCCGCTTGGTGAAATTCTTCTTTTTTCTTTTCATATTGTTGTTTGATGTTTTCAATCTCGTTAGAAAACTCTATTACTTTCTTTTCAATTTCTAGGAAATTATCTCGAGTTTCTTCAAGTTTTTTATCCCATTTCTTTTTTGTTTCGTGTAGTTCCGAGAGTTCAAGAGGTATTTTATTAATTCGTTGAGTTACATTAAACAATTCAGGATCTTTTTGAGATTCGAAGTCGTTTATTTTTTGGTTGCTTTCTTCGATTTCTTCTTGGAGGTGCACAATTTTATTTTCTAAGGCGTAAATATCTTCATATAATTGATTTTTCTTAGTCGTAAGTCTTTGTTTTTGATTGAAATTATATAAAAGATCGTTAAACGCTTCTTTTTTCCGGAAGACTTCTTTTTGAATGTTATCTAATTTAGATTGTTCTAATTTCAAGTTCGAAATTTCTTCGTTTAAATTTGAAACTTCTTCTTCTAAAATTTGTGATTGTTCTTTTTGTGTACCTGCAGAAAGCAAGCCTTTTAATTGTTTCACATAAGGTGTCTCGTAGACATATTTATACGATCTCAACTGCTCTCCTTTTAAGGTAACACACATTCCCTTGAAATTATAATTCTTGTAAAGATCCCTACCAGAGGAAAAATCCTCTACGACAATACAATTGCTAACTTTTGAATAGATAACTTTTTTAATATCGGCATCGTTGTTAACAACTTTTACGAGTTCTGCCAAATAACCAACGACACCTTTATCAGGAATTTCGCTCAATGGAGAAATATTAAGATTCTTCGAAACATAAATATTGCAATATGCGTTATACTTGGATTTTAGTCTCTTTAATAACTCTAAAGTCTCCCAATTATCAGTAACAAAACTATAAAGCAGTTTTTCCCCAAGAACAGACTCAATTGCATAACTTAATTCATCACCATATTGTAAATAATCAATAATAGGTCCTTTTGCGTTTAGTTCCCTGTTTCGGATTTCTTCTTTTAATATCGTAATATTTGCGGGTAAAACAAGCTTGCGTTTCTTGAGCGAAGATTGAAGAACTTTAAGTTTTCGTATTTTATCGCTCTTTTCCTTTTCCATTTGTTTTATAGCAAAGTCCAGCGAATAGATCTTGGCAGACAATTTTCCCAGCTCGTTGTCAAACTTTGCAACGAGATCCTTTGAGGGATTTTCTAGAAACCACTTATTATTTTCTAATCTATGATCGATTTCTTTTAGGCTCTGAAATATTTGGTTTATTTCAGCATTAATTTCCTTTACGAGCTCTTGTGATTCTTGAAGAGCCCTTTCCTTATGATTCTTATCACTGATTGTTTTATTATATTGCTCTAAAAAATCTTTATTATGTTCAATCTTTTGCATGAGTTCAGACTGTTCTTCTATCAACCCCTCGATTTTTGAATCGAGTTCGTTTCTTTCCTCGAGAATCAGGTCGTTTTGCTTTATAAGGCTTTCCTTTTGACCATTAAGGTTCTGATAGTCCTTCTCTTTTTTTCCAATAATCTTATTCAGGTCTTCCAACTCTTTTTTTGCCTGAACCTTTTCGTTTTGCCAGTCTTGAATTTTTGAAACAAGTTCCTTTTTCTGGTAATTAAGTTCCCCCGTCTTTTTTGAAAAATCGTTAATTTCAGCCGAAGTCTTATCAATTTGTTCTTGTAAGAGAGAAAGTTCTTTCACGCAATTCTCAAGTTCTGAATTGAGATTAACCATAATTTCTTGTGAAACTAATACGCCCTCCTTCATTTCTTTTATTTCTTCTTTTATTTTTTCTCGATTGGCATGAAGAAGTTCGTCCTCGTACTCTTTCCTTACATTGGTAAGTTTCTTTTTTTCTTTCAAGCGTTCTAATTTTGGTTTTAAGAGATCGAGGCTCATATTTAGCGTGTTTTTCTTCGATACGAGTGAGCTCAAGTCGTCATGTAAGGCTCCAACATTACCTTTTTCTTGAAGTATTTCATCTCTTAATCCTTTTAGTCCGATTCCCTCCTCTAAAAACGAACATAATTCAACAGGTTTCAAGTTTTTTATAGCGTCAACTTTTCCTTGACTAACAAATGCGAAGTGATTATCTGGGTTATAGTTTAATTCCCTTGTAATTTTCTGAACTTCGTGCGTTTTGACCTTGTGGAACTTTTTTTCTCCCCATTTTTTGATTGAGAAAAAAGGAGAGTTTCCTCGGACAACCGTCCTGCGTAATTGGATGGGCTTACCACGATCTTGAATGGTTAGCTCTACCATTGTGTGGTTCTGGCCCGTTCTAATGAAATCAGACCATTTTGCGTAGCGTTCGTCCCTTTCATTACTTCCTAATCCAAACTTAATCGCTTGGAATATAGAAGTTTTACCGCTCCAATTCGGTCCGATAATAAGGTTGAACTTGGAGTTTCCAAAATCGATTTCGTCCTTTTCAAAAGAAAGAAAATTTTCTAAAGCGACTTTACTTATAAAAACATCGCGTAATTCCGACATCATCGATCTGGGACTCATTATAGATAAACCTCCAGTTAATTATTCCTTTCCAAAAGCGAGTTTGATGAGATCAACTCGTTTTTTCGCCTTTTCGAGGTTAATTTGCGCTTTACCAGGAGTATCGTTTAAAACGAAGGGAAATTTAGCAAGGAGGATTCTATCATTTTCCTCGATAGGCTCTTTCTTGCTCAATTTGTCTATGACGAGCACGAGTTCACTATAATTACTTGAAGCAGCGCTTTCGTAGAGTTGACCTAGCATGAATTCTGAATATCCCTTCCCTTGTATTTGTTTAACGAGTTCTTCAATTTTTGGAAGATGACGATCGCTCATATCATTTCCATCTGAAAGTTCTTGATATATTGTTTTTCCAAAAATATTTTCACTGTATCCGCTACTATCACCTACATGTAAAGGTAGAAATTCCTCTGATTCAATTAAATCAATTATAATGTCAGTTATCTCGTTTGTTGTATCTGTCAAATCTGAATTAAGAAAGTGCTTGAGAATAGCCACTTTAAGAAGTTGATTAATACTAACTACTTCCCAATCTTTTGTGTGGGACGCTACGGCGTTGATGTCAAACGATATTTTCGGATTTTCTTCAGAAAAATTGTTTAATATGGCTTCACGCTCGATACGGTTTAAAATTGGAATTGATAAAGATAAGTCGAACACGCTATAAAGATCGTTAGAATAGTTTTTATGTTCTTTATTATTATCATCAGTGATCCAGACCAAAATGGCATCATTATTGATAGGATTCAGATTGTCAATTTTATCTTGCCAGTATATTAAAAATTCGCGCAATAAATTCTTTCCACGATAAAAGTCCCTCATATGGGCAAGCTGATTGACAATGACGAGTTTCCTTGGCTCTTCCTCTTCCTTTTTATCTCTTGATCGAATACCCTCCTGATTAATAATTAATGCTTCTAAAGTTTCATTAAATTTAGCATAAAAATTCTCAGGATCTTGAAAAATCTGAGCTCGATTAAATTCAATTACCTCCAAGTAATAGTTACTTGAAACGAGCTTTAAGAACTCCATTATATCCGATCCAGGATGCATTTTTATCAATAAAGCACCCTTGAGATTGATGTAATTATATAATTCTTGGTCTTCAGAACCCGTGAGAACTAACTTGAAGTAATTTAAAATCTCGTTATATTTTTCCCTATAATAAATATCTTTTTCGTTTACTTGTAAATCTGAGGAAGAAATCACGCTAAAATAGTTCATGTATTCTGGTAAATTATTTGGATCCTTCACGTTAATTATCATCTCACTTTTTTTTTTTGAATTTCAATAATTATTGATAGACACTCCATTAATTTAAATTTTTGGAAAGCATTCGCCTATTTGGACACATTCAGTTAAATTTATATAGGCGTGTTTTAAAGATTTAAAATCTTTATCGTGATTGGCTAATTCATTTAGTTTTATATTAAAATCGGGTCGTATTTGATGTCGAATACAATTATATTTACTAAAAAATACATCTTAGAAACAATACTTCTATAAAAAACTAGAACTAAAGAAGTAATATAAAATCAATTGGTATGAATTTGAAGTTTGTTAAAAATATTCTAATTTAATAACACTTTTTTGATCAATATTGATTTTTTGACATTACTATATGAATTTAATCACTTTAAAAAGGTGATAATTTATATAAACCTATTTTCATATAATGCATAATTTCTTAAAATTAATTCTTAATAAAGAGCATAAACATAATGGTTGCAAATTATATTTTAGACAGTATTGCCTTATTATCTTCTCCTATTATATCGTTAATTATAATGGTTATAATAAAGTCTTCATATAAATTAAGCTGGAAATCGCTTGAATTTAGGGTAATAGCGCTAATATCCATAGCCTTTGCTTTAAATACTGATCTCACGATAATTTTGTCAAAACCCGAAAATCAAGCTAACTTTGTTTTTTATGTATTGGATGTAATAGTGTTATTCGTAACAATATTTACTCAATTTTATATTGCAAAAAGACTCGTATTTCAAAAAAGGACCATCCAACATCGAAGTCATAGAATGGAAAGCATGATAGACGCAAGCGAGCAAGCTTCCCAACGGCTTTCTGAAAGCGCCACTGCCTTAGCTGCAAGCGCAAACGAAGTAAACGCTTCTGCCGAAGAAATTTCTGCAACAACAGTAGAAATTGCCCGAAAGGCGTCAAATCAAGAGTCCACGCTCTTGGAAGTAAACAAGATGACCGAGCAGATCAGGAACATCGTCAAGCTCATAACCAACCTTTCCGAGCAAACGAACCTACTTGCGTTAAACGCTAGTATTGAGGCTGGAAGGGCAGGAGAGCACGGCAGGGGATTTGCCGTGGTTGCCGAAAGGGTTCAAAAGCTCGCAGAGGAATCCAAGAGCTCGGTCGAGCGTACGGGAGAGATCGTGGATTTCATCACGAAAAACATCATGAGCGCCTCCATGGACAGCGTGGAGATGTCGAGGGGAATGGAAGAGATCAGCACGGCCACGGAAGAGCAAACCGCATCAATGGAAGAGATTTCGGCAACGGCGGCTCAACTTGGACAAGAAGCATACGCACTAAAAGAAGCACTATCACAGGATATTAAGTTATCGGAAAGTAAATCAGGTTTGGGAATTCAGAAAAAAAAAATTTCAAGAAATAAATTTAATGATAAAAAAATAATTAAATAATAGAAAAGACTCTTGAAATAAGATAATAAGAAAGAAGAGGATAGAAAATGGCTTATGATCAGATGACTAATATATTAACTTTAATATTAACTCCGATTGTATATTTAACTTTATTTCTGGTATTCAAATTTGTTTTCAAGCTCAAATTGAGATCTCTTGAATTCAAAACGCTTGCTTTGATAAATTTTTTACTATGCATTGTCATGATAAATGTCTTGCTATTGTTTGGAGATCTCATCCCTGATAGGACTATTGGTACTGGTCTTTTAACCTTAGTTATATTCGTCCCTATCACGCTCGGTGAATATTATATCATGAAAAGCCAGTTAAATCAAAAAAGGACGATTTATATTAGAACTCAAAAAATGGAGAATGTTATAGACGCCAGCGAGCAAGCCTCACAGAGGCTTTCCGAGAGCGCCACGGCGTTAGCAGCCAGCGCTAACGAAGTAAACGCTTCTGCCGAAGAAATTTCTGCAACAACAGTAGAAATTGCCCGAAAAGCGTCAAATCAAGAGTCCACGCTCTTGGAAGTAAATAAGATGACCGAGCAAATTAGGAACATCGTCAAGCTCATAACCAACCTTTCAGAGCAAACCAACTTGCTTGCGTTAAACGCCAGCATCGAAGCCGGAAGGGCGGGAGAGCACGGCAGGGGATTTGCCGTGGTTGCCGAAAGGGTTCAAAAGCTCGCAGAAGAATCCAAGAGCTCGGTCGAGCGCACGGGAGAGATCGTGGATTTCATCACGAAAAACATC
>JAEOUI010000431.1 GCA_016839425.1 Promethearchaeota archaeon | reverse complement strand
GTTGAATTGACAAGTTCAGGTTTTGTAGAATTAACCAAGTCAGAAAAATGGTATTCTTAAATTTTAAAAAACCTAAATCTATTATTAATTAAAAAATCAAACAAAAAATTCAACTCATCGGGACATAAAATGAACTTAAAACTATCAACGGGAATTGAAGTAGAATTCGACGAAAAGAATCCAAAAACATTATTCGAATTGATAATTAGCGATATCCTCATTCCAAAGTATAAGGAAAACAAGGATTGGAACCTCACATTGCTTATCGTCATTGAAGAGATGAATAGGCTCATCTCTGAATACGATCTAAATCCTAAACTAAAATTAGGGCTCTTAAACGATATTGAAGAACATTTGGACAAAGACATTGAAGAGCTAACCGGCGTTGCCAAGATCGAGATCTTATTCATAAACATGGAAGATTATGTTGAAGATATTAAGAAGCTCATCCTTTCAGGTGCTGACAAGCAAGAATTGAGAAACAAAATGGCACACCTTGTACAACCGCTCACGCTTTTTGAATTAGGGGAATTATTCATTTTCCTTGGTAAAAGAGCATTTTTAAAATAACTCCTTGTTGACAAGGTTTTATTTTCTTTTTTACTTTTCATTGTTTTAAAATTGTTTTGTTAATATTTTTGAATCTATTCCAAAAAAGAACTAAAAAAATTTAAGCAGGTTTGACTCTTAACTACATATTTTTTGAGCTCTTGAATAAAAATTTGAAAGTATCTTGAACAACAGGACCAAATCCCACATAATCCGTGAAAATACCGAAATATGCTTTTTTTCTCAAATCTTTTTGCGAGATCATGACGAATGCATTTGAACCATTATCGATTACGATAAAGTTTGCAAAAATTCTTTCCTGTCTTTTAATTTCTAAAACATCCGGATAAGTTTCAGTCAAATATTTTACTTCCTCTTTTTCTGACATTCCGTCTTCAATTAAAAGTTTAATTTCACTGACTCCACGAGCCCTCGTGGCTTTAATATTATCATATATTGCTTCAAAGAATTCTTGTTCTGAGCACGCAATGTTTATCGAAGTTTTGGCTTTCTGAATTAAACCTAATGTTTTATTGAGGCAAGCATTAATCCCTGCGTGTATGTAGACTGGAACCTTCAGCGGGATATCGTGAGAATGATAGGATTGATTAAGAGCTTGAATTATATTTTCAGAATGTTTTTCAAAGGTTTCCTTGTAATGTCTTTTTGAAATGATGAGAGCTTCTTCGGGACTTTTAGCAAAATATCTCGAAGGTCTCGAATCTTCTTCCTTGATAATCCACATTTTTTCTTTTTCGAGTTGCGTTAGCACATTATAGACGCGAGAGTAAGGTACTCTCGATGCTTCTGATAATTCTCTTGCGTCCATGGGTCCCCTTGAAATAAGAGTTAAGTAAATTGAAATTTCGTAATCCGTGAGCCCTAGAGCTTTTAAGCTTAATTTCACATTTTCGGGAATTTCATTAGACAATTTTTATTCGCATTTTCTTTAAATTATGATATTGCTTAAAAATAATAATAATTCTAGACTAATAAAAACTAATATAACTACTTAAAATAAGATATTAAAATCAGATATGACTTTAAACAATCTCTCTCTTATTTTATTATAAATTCCTTTAATTATCACAATAAAATATTACTTCAAAATCATTATAATCTCTTTTTCATCCGTCAAAGTATTAAAATTAAAAAATTTTATTAGTAAATTAATAAATTTACCAAAAATTCAGTAATGTTTTCTTCAGTTGAATTTCTAAAACACGACAAAAATGTTTTTTTCGAAAATTTCAGCGCGAAAATTTGATAACGCTATGGCAAAATTTAATAATTCTGAGTGATATTATTAATTATATAGGCAATTATTAGTAAAGAAGGATATTATCATTACGATGGATGTTATTGATTTAAAAATTCTGGAAGAATTAAAAGAGAATTCGCGAATCTCTTTTAACGACATTTCAGAACGAGTGGGAAAAACGGAAGCCACCGTGAGGAGAAGAGTCAAGAAATTATGCGAAGATGGTGTGATTAAGAAATTTACAATCGATTATTCCATAAATTCAAAACCTCAAACTCGAGCAACAGTAAAGATTGAACCTGATTTCAAGGAAATCAAGAGAATCTTAAAAGAATTAAGGGATATTGACGAAATAACCGATATCTGGAGATTGTCAGGAGATTGTGGTCTTTTCATGAAAGTTGAAATACCATCAATCGAACAATTTAATCCATTAATCGAGGAAAAAATCAGCCAAATCAAGGGCATTAAAATAGTTGAGACTTGTTTTATAACGGATATTATCAAATAATCCGCCATACAACACCCATGTTCTCTTCCTATTTATTTGCTTATTGGTTAATAACTTCGTCCAAAATTCCATTTAATATCAAAATTTTTTCGTATCTCTTCCATTCTTCATTCGCTGATCTTTAAATACGATTTTTATCACGAATATTCCTTTTATGAAAGTCCTATTTGCTATATAATGCAATTTAGCGAAATTCGGTATGATCGCACGATTAAATTGTTTAAACAAAAATAATATATTACATTTCAAACTTTAAATGATTAGAAATAATTTACTAAGCAGCTTAGTTGATTTTTAAACAATGAGTTATAAATTTTCCACGGAAGAATTAGAAGAATTGCTCGTCGACTACAATAAGATCGCATTACAGGGCAAGGATATTCCTTCAAAGGTCTCAATCTGGGACGAAACCCTAAGAGACGGCGAGCAAACACCGACCGTTTATCTTACTTTAGATGAAAAAATTCAATTAGCCAAATTGATGGACGAAATCGGCGTTAAAATTATTGCCGTGGGATTTCCAGCCGTATCTGCCTCCGAAAAACACATTGTTAAAACTATCGTGAACGAAGATTTCAAGAGGGCTTCTATTGTAGGCATTGCGAGGCCAAAGATAGAAGATATTGACCATTGCATAGACGCTGACCTGAAAGAGATTGTCATATTCATGCCCGTATCACCAATATTTTTAAAAACTCTCAAACAAACTAAAAAACAACAACTTGAGAGGATAAAAACAGCAATTCAATACGCCAAAAATAATGGCTTCAAGGTCAATTGGGTAGCAGAAGATGGAACTCGGTCCGAGTTCGATCATCTTAAAGATGTATTTCAAACCGCCATTAAAGCCGGGGCAGAACGCGTCGTGATTGGCGACACGGTTGGAGTGCTTACGCCAATTTCTGCCTCTTATTTAGTCAAGCGCATTAAGGAAGAGGTCGTGGATCCTCTTAAAATGGATGTTGGTATGGGCATACACACGCACAACGACTTTGGCTTGGCAGTTGCAAACACGATAACGGGCGTTTTTGAAGGGTGCCAATTTCCTCACACTTGTATAAACGGATATGGAGAACGAGCTGGAAACGCCGCCCTTGAAGAAGTTGCTACAATCCTTGAGCGAATGGGGATTGATACTGGAATAAAGTTGGATAAACTTCCAGAACTTAGTGCTGTTTGCGAAAAGGCCTTTTGTCAACCGCTCGCTCGAAACAAGCCTATTGTTGGAGATTTTGCATTCAGCCACGAAAGTGGGCTCCATATAGCTGCGATTCTCGCACATCCTCTTACATACGAGCCCATCAATCCAAAAATGGTTGGAAGACATCGAAGATTTTTCTTAGGGAAGTTTTCGGGTACAAAATCGATTGAGCACGCCATCCAACAAGAACAAGCTCACCAAAAAGAATTAGCATTAAAAAAGAAGATGCAAGACTTTAAACCTGAAGAAGTCCTCGTACAAAAACTTAAGGTCCTAGATTTAGACATTCCTTCTGAAATCATAAAGCTAATCGTGAACGAAGTTAAAAGTAAAATAGAATCGCGTTCAAAAGAATCCCTGAGAAAATCCTTTTTCATAATTAAAAAGGAATTAGCCAAGATGATAAAGACACTGACTGATAAAGAATTTTTTGATATTGTAAACAAATACGCTCAACCTTATGTGCCAGAAGAATTTAAACCAAAGCTTGCTCCCAAGAAAGCAAGTTAAAACCTCTTCTTTTACATTTTTGGTTAATATGTTTCTTTTCCAATCGAATTTCTTACTTTTTAAGTATTTTATCTATGGCTTTTATTCGATCTTGGGACTTGTTAAGGTCGCTTTTTAATTTTTTAATTTGTTTTTTATACGATTTATCGTCTAATTCTCCCGCATCATGTTTCTTTTCGATGAATTCTATCAATTCTTTAACAGATTTTACTTTAGTTCCTAAATTTTCTCTTTCTGGTTCGAGATTTTCAACAATTTCTCCAGCGTTATTGTCAACCTTTTCTATTACTTTTTCCTTTAGAATAGACGGTTTTTCAGGTAACGATGAGAGAACATGTTTTCCTTGAGTTTCATAGGCGTAATCTATAAAGTCTTGGGCATCCTCGCTATATTCTTCGACTTCGTGATGACCTTGATTGGTAGATTCGTATTGAGAATCATAATGTTGCCAATTGTCATATTGTTGTTGTTCTTGATTGACAGTATTTTGAGCTATATGTGCTCCGGACATGATAGATCCCTCGTCAAAGGCTACTCTTTCGATGAGGTGATCAATTGTTTTTTTCATAGTATTAATCTGGTCGGAAAAAAGTTTCAAGAGTGACATTAATTCGCTTGTATTGGAGATTTTTATATCGTAATTAATATTTACATTATCAATATCTACAGATTTATTGGAAGGTGTGTTGTTTCCGGAATATTCATATTGATATGCACCTATTTCGTGATTTGTAGGAGCAGGAATGTTCTGAGATTTTCGAATTTCGGCCCGTTCCTCGGAAAAAAGCCATCTGAAAACATTTAACGCAAGTGTGGGATGTGATTCGTATGGAATACCTCCTCCCACCTTGTTTCTAAACATCTCATAACTACCAATACAGCACACCCTTCCCTTTTCCGCTTCAGTAATACAAATCAAGGGCGTAGAGAATGGGTCCGAAGTGTCGTTTGAAGAAGCGATCGCTATGGCTCCCGCACCAATTATCGTTGAGGAACATCCAGCTCTATAACACATAGAATCCAATCCGTTAGTAATCGCGTGTGGAGGATTAAATGAGGTACTGTATATTATTGGGAGATTTTCCAATCCCAAATTACTTTTATCGTCTAAAACTTGGTCGTTTTCGAAAGCTATTCCAAAAGATTCTGCTAATTCGTTTAGATTGCTACTGCGGCCTCTATCTCCCCCAGCGTGAGACAGTAATAACAATCCTCCTCCTTCTTTTTTCACCCAAGCTTCTATTTCGTTAATTTCCCTATGAGTAATCTTTGCAAAATCTGGACATGCAAACACTAAAACATCATAAGGTTTTAGAGTTGTTTGAGTAATTGCATCGTTAAAAGAATGACATTCAAAATCGTTTGATTCTAATAATTCTTTAAGTTGAGAATAATTTTCAGCGATATTTCCACGGCATTTATGGCCGGAATCAAAAGCAACATATTTTCTACTCATGATACTTCCTTTTCTAAGGTTATTAAAAGATAATAATTATTCTAAAATTCTTTTTAAATAGTATTGATTGCTTGATATTGTATCGATCGCAACAATACTATATAAGATTTTATATCAAATAAATGTACATGTAAATATTATTTGCTTTAAATTTATTTCTTCAAGTATAAAAGATAATTCTCGTGAAATTTTAAATAGGAATTAAAATCCATATTTGGTTTTTCAATAGACGCTTTTATCTCCTATGATCAAGCTATCTTTGATAATTCCATTTATATTTGCGTTGCTGCCTATGATGGAGTTGTCAGTTATAACCTTTCTTATGATTGC
>JAEOUI010000591.1 GCA_016839425.1 Promethearchaeota archaeon | reverse complement strand
TCCGACTGGAAGGATTTATGAAATATTAGATGAATTGAATGAAAGGAATATGATAGAGGTTCAAGAATCTCGACCAAAAAAGTATCGAGCTTTATCATTTAATAAGGGATTTCAAAATTTAATAAAAAATATTGAGAATAAAAACAAAAATAGGATTAGTTATTTAGTAAACCAAGCTAAAAACCTAGAGGATAGAATATATAATTCTGATTTTTTAGTGAAGAGAGAACACTCAAAACTGTTTTGGTCTACAGCATTTGGATCAAGGGCAATGTTCTCTTTGTATAATCAAAAATGCGAAGAACTTCAAGAAGAATTATTAGTCACGGGATTTATCAATGAAACTACCTTCAGGATCCTTCGGTATGCAAAAGATCTATACCATTCATTTAAAACAGCGCATGAAAGAGGGGGAGCAATAAAATATTTATGGAGTTTTGAGCATGATGAACGCCCTTTAACAGTAGAACAAGAAGAAAAAAACAGAGATCTGGCGTTGAAGATGAAAAAACGATTTAAAGAATATTTTGGAATACCAAATCGGACCATTGGATTTCAAATGAAATTCATCCATAAACGACTACCAACTTACCATGATATTTTTGACAAGGAAAGAGTTATTATAAAGCTCTTAAATCCATTGAGACCTGCTCAGGTATATGGATGTATAAATGTTTTAGATATTAATTTAGCTATGGAGCTCCGAAAACAATACTTAGAAATTTGGACTTTGGAAGCTTTTGAATAAAGTTTCTAAAAATTTAATTGGACATCATTATAAATTTATATAATTAAATTTATTCAAAATAGATGTTTTAAATGGACCCTGATAATGATTTAACTAATCAAATTAAGCATTACTGTGAAAATATTGATATAGATCTAGTAGGATTCGCTGATCCAAAACATTTTGAACGATATCAGCAGATCAATCAACCTGAAAAATTCTTAGAAGATACAAAAACGGTAATAGTTATTGGTTTTCATCTTTTTGATATAAATTTAGATGCTTATTGCCACGATCCCATAAAGGGGGTTGATTATCATTTTGCTGATTCAATAATCGAATTAAGATGTCACAGAATAAAGGATTTTTTAGCTGATAAAGGATATAAGTCCAAAATTATCTCATATACTCCAGGGTTGTTTTTAAAAGAGGTTGCCGCATTAGCGGGGATTGGTCCAATTGGAAAAAATAATCTTCTTCTCACTAAAGAATATGGCTCACAAGTGAGATTAAGGGCCCTAGTAACAAATGCGCCTCTTGTCTGTGGACGCCCAATTGTGGAAAATGAGTTTTGCAAGGAATGTGATTTATGCATACAAGCTTGTCCTGCAGGTGCTTTTCCTGATGGAAAATATAAACGAGGGAAATGTCAGAGATATCAATTAAAAAACTTGAAATGGCTTTCTGATAAGACTACCATTTGGTGCAATGAATGCATAGAAGCATGCCCATGGTACAAAAAGAATTAAAATTAACAAATTCAATATACCCCTTATTTTTTTTTCCTTTAAAATAATAATTTAATTAAACTATTATTGTGGATGATATTGACAGAAAATAGGTTTCTACCAAATCCTTCCTTTTAAAAATTTGGTACTTAACAAGTTTTTGTCGGCAACATATTTATCGCTAAATATTAATGAGCAAAAATTTATATACAATATTCTTCCTTACAATAGTGCTAGCAAAAAATGCGACCAAAAAAATTAGAAGATGAGTAAATCTTGCCCAAGTTTTTCCAAAGAAAGTCATCGGAAGATATTGATTTAGAAAAGGAAGATATCTTTTATAGAGATAAGTATAATGAGATAATTAATTATATAAAAGCTCTGATCTCTGATAATGAGAGTCTAGAGTTTCACAAGTATTTAAAACCTAAAGGAAGTCTACTGATTAATGTTTGTCAAGGTACGGATGTAATTGAATTTTTAAAAGTCATTTCTAAAAATTACTATTTAGATCTCTATGAATTAGATTCCTATGAGATAAGCGAAGATAGTAGCAAATTTATCATTGAATTCGGAGAAATTCTTGCAAGCTTCGGGGATCACTCCGAATCAGTAGAGACCACGGATAGTTCAGAATCTAAAAATAGTAAAAAACCAGATAAATCAGAAGAAAACAAAAAGACTATAATCATAATTAACCAAGAAGCTTTTTATTCAAAATTATTAGATGGAATAAGCCTTATTGAAGAATTCATACGATTTTTCAGAAATAATCTTGAAAAAGGAGATTTTCTAAGTAGATCCTTTATTTTAATTTGGATTAACTATGATTATGCTGAAATCGTCAGAAATTCTTCAGAAATAAATAAATTATTTGATCTTGTCATCAAAATCCCGATTATATCTAAAGTTGAACGTGAAACGATCTTACGGAATTATTGTGAAGAAAACCCCAATATATCATTTGATATTGGGACTATTGCGAATACATATACTGAAAATTGGGAAGTTATTGATTTAAAAAATCTTATTAAAAAAAGCATTTTCAAGCATTTTTTAAATGCGGATTTAAATGAAATTTCCAATGAGATTACAGATATAATAGTAGATATGATAGATTCAGGCGAATACATACCTATTTATAAAAAACATGAATCAATTTTAGAGAATAAACAAGATAAAATCCAAAAGAATAAGGGTGGAACTCCAAAAATGCCGTCTAATGAAGTTAAACAGGAAGGGATAAACTCAGACTATGTGAATGATAAAATAAAAGAGATTATTGATCTAAGACCTTCTGATTTCATGTTAAATCAATTATATGAAAATGCCGCCTCTAAAAATTATAATGAACTAGTTTTAATTATTGATAAACT
>JAEOUI010000430.1 GCA_016839425.1 Promethearchaeota archaeon | reverse complement strand
CCACAACGGCCTAACCACACCTCCCACCCACCACCACACCGGCCGCACCAGACTCAGGACCCCCCCGGGCGCCGGCTTGCGGCGGGGGGCCCTCTACGCAGGCGCAGGTCCCAAGAGCTTGGGCGCTTATTATGGCAAAAATGCTCGATATGGAATTGGAAAACAAGTTACCAGAAGAATGGTACAAAGAGTTTAAGGAAAAAGTGCCCTTTGAAAAGGCTCCATTTTATTTATGGGATAGGGCAGATGAAATTCAAAGGAAAATGTTAGCTGATCCCGAAATCGCTCAAAAAATGATAGAACACAAGAATAAATTAATACAAATTTGCGAAGAAAAATATATTCCTGCTTTAAATTCGAAAAAATAAATTCAATTTTAGATGAAATTTAAATCAAATCTAATTTTTGCATTTTCCGTTCGCAAATTTTGACCATTTCCATCGATTTTTCCATCGATTGTGTCGATTCTCCCGAAATCCTCAAGTATGGACTAGTACCCGAGCGCCGTATTAATACCCAACCACCCTCATAATCAAAACGGCAACCGTCCATTCTATTAATATTAATTATTTTTTTTCCAAGATATTCGAATGTAGAATTCATTTCTTCAATAATTTTTTTATTTACTTCTTCATTAAAGGGGATGTCTCGTTTTAACTTGATGGCTTTTCGATAAAAGGGGTATTCTGGAATGTCTTTTAAGAGCTCTCCTAATGTTTGTTCTGTTTCGCAAAGCATTTGCAATATAGTTGCTATTGTTACTATTGAATCTGGGCCGTAGTGATATCGTGGCCATATATAAGTTCCTGAGTTCTCACCACCTAAGAATCCCCCATTTTCTTTCAAGGCGCAGGCAACTTTTATATCTCCTACTTCGGTTCTAATAATTTGACAACCTAATGGTGTTAAAATATCTTCTAATAAACTAGAAGAATTAATAGGCGTGACGACTTTTAAATCCTCTTTTTTTATTTTGGACCTGTATTTCTCAAGATAATCTTTTGCTAAGAGGGCTAGTAGACGTATGGGGTCAACAATTTCTCCAAATTCATCAAGGAAAATTACCCTATCTGCGTCTCCATCTAATGCGATTCCTACGTCCTTTTGATCGGATATTCTTAAAAATTGAGATATTTTTTTTAAGTTTTTCTCGCTTGGTTCTGAAAATCTACCTGGAAATCTTCCGTCCATCTGAGCATTAAGCGTGGTGACATTCACATCGTAGGTACCTAACAATTTTGGTACGATCTCGCAGCTTGAACCGTTTCCAGGGTCAACGATAACATTAAGCTTACAACCGTCGAATTTAATGCGCTTGGTAATGTCTAATATGTGAGTATCGTTGATGTCGTTCACATGAGTGATCTTGCCAATCTCGTCCCATTGAGTGTTAATAAAACACTTATCTGTATAAATTCGTTCTATTTCTTCTTCCTGTTCTGGAGTAAACCCCAAACCAGAAGGATTCCATAGTTTCAAGCCAATATATTCTGGAGTGTTATGGGACGCAGTGATCATGACTCCCGCATCAGCTCTAAGATATCTAAGGGACATGGCTAAAGTAGGGGTAGTTACGATACCTAAGGTAACAACTTTACATCCAGCACTCACGCATCCTGCGATTAAAGAGTGTTCGATGGGTAATGCTGACATCCTAATATCCTTGCCAATAACGATGGTCCCGACGCCTCCTAAATATGTTCCAAGAGCTAAACCTACATCCAAGGACATGTGGGGTGTAAACATAACATCAGATTCACTATAGTTTTGAAATACTCTCCTTATTCCTGCCGTACCAAACATGTTTGTTGTCATAATTTAATGTTTCCTGGTTTTTTTTGAAGAAAATACGCTATTTATTAAAAAGTTATCATTATTTTAATATGCATATTTAAGTTTATATTTCAAATAAATATGTTCTTGTCTCATAAATGATTAAGAAATGTTCTGAAAGCATTATATGCTACAGGTGCGGAATCAGTCATTTATCAATTTGAAAAAGGTGCAAAACCGTCGAAAAAGTATTGAAAAAGTGCGAAAAGCGCGAAAAGTCTCTTTCTTGAACTAATTTGACCTTTTTCGCACTAATTAATCCATAAATGACTAAAAGCGATCCTTTCCAAGGATCTATTTAGCAAGCTCAGACTATCTTAATAAAACTTTTTTTCAGAATCAAAAAAATGGGAATCCTATATTAGTCAAAAATGATATCTTCTCGTACACGAAATGTTACTGAAACGATCACAACAAAGACGGATTTCGGAAATATTTATATAGTTACTTTCCCAATAAAATCATAGAGTACTAAAAAAATTTTATCTAGGTGAGAAAAAAAAATGGAAAAAAATGAAAAAATATTCGAGCAATATGAAATTATCAGGCAGGCTCTATCAGGACTTGGGGAGATAATGAAGATTAATTTTAACGAGAAAAATATTTATTACCAAGCAGGAATGGACAATCTTAAAGCCATACACGAGAAAATCGTGGAAATGATGAAGTGTTGTAGTACTCCTCGAGAAGTTAGAATGAAGTTGCGAGAAATTGAATGTGATGAAATCGAAGCAAACGAACCATTTCCATTTTAAAATTACGAATTTAAATTAATTGTTCTTTTCTCAATTTTTCTAAAATCATCTTATAATATGCTTTTTTATGATCTAAGATTTTTAATAAAAGAATCCCTCTCAAAATAAAATTTTTACATTTAAAGTTTATACTTGATTGAAAAATAAGAATTAAAGAATTAATAACTCTTTCTTAAGGGAAATATTAAAATCGCACCATTCTTCTTGTGTTAAACTTTTTGTATTGTCCCAAAGAGAAGTAAAGGTATCAGAGGGATTGTTTTGAGATAATGCATTCAAGATTATGATTGCTTTCGTGATGATATCCTTCAAGTTCTCGTCGTTTTTGAGTTCGTTCATGAGTTCAATTAATTTGCGTGCTGTCCATATTTCGATTTCAATAGGGTCCTTGTTTTCGTCGATGAAATAGTCCATTATTTCTTCAATGCATCGATGTTCGTAGGCATCGTAAAAATTAGTCGTTTCAATGTTTTTAAATGTGTTCACGATTCATATCATCCCTTTTTTAATACCTCTAATTCAACAACTGGTGTGATTATTAATAAAGTGCTTACAATTTTGTGGAAATCTGTAGCATTGCTACAGAATTTTTATCAAAAAAGTGCAGTTTTGTACATAGAATATATATATTGTTCTAACAAAGAATGACTAAAAAACTAATATTTAGATCTAGATCGTTTTAATTAAATATATTTCATCTGCTATTTTTGCTACTTTATCTCCAAAAATATGAAATATTATTTTTCGTTCAAATTTATCATTGGGAATTAAGAACTTAAACGATAAATCTTCATCATTTTCTATTCTAATCCATCGAAAATTTTGGAACAATTTTAAAATCTTTATCTCAATTAATTCCGTATCTACCGTTTTCTTCAGTAAATTAATTTTTGATTGAACGAATTCGATACCAGAATTTAAATCGATAAAAGATAATATCGTCCTTTTATTGGAATAAGCGTTTAACCACGAATGTTCGGGAAGATCGTCGATAATGTGTTCGTATTTTATGAATTCTGTCATATTTTTAGTGCTAAGTTCTAACCTTTGTTTTAGTTTCAATTTTGATTCTCGAAATAAATCGGTCTCTTCGCAATCTATCCTCGAATAATTTTTCATATAAGTGGAATTTATTACTTTTAAGCCGGCAAGACCGACAATAGCCGTAAATGCTTTTGAATATTCATAATGGAGGTTTTCATAATTTCCCTCATATTCAAATACATGTTTGTCGTTGTTTTGATAATAATTAAGGCGTTTTGCGATCTTGTTTTGTCTGATAAATTGGCCAAAACGCTCTGTCATTGTTTTAATATCTTTTCGCGTGTTTTGTTCGGAATCTAAAGTAGCCCCTTGCATTAAAAAACTCCGAAAAGCCAAGTAAAGCTTCATTACTTCTTTGCTTAATAAAAAGTATTTATTATATGTTACGGATTCTTCAGTTTGATCGATTAAAGCCTTGAAGGTAAGTTTATCATAAAAGGTTTCTACTGCTTTATCGACCAGCCGGTCTAAATCATCTAATGTTTTTTCCTTTTCGAATATCTCCATTAATTTTTCTAAAGCGTAATGAATGAACGAGGAGACGCTCTTAAATCTATCGTCTTTTGGATCTTCTAAGCTTTTTTTCTTTGTATATCTCTTGATCCAATCGGTTAAAGCGTGAGATGTTGAAAAAGACATTTTCACATTTTTTTTTTCGGATAAGTAATTTTTAGGTGGCAATTGTTTTATTCACGAATACATTTAAATCATTATTTAATATAAAGAGATTAAAAGTTATTTAATATTTTTGATATATTTAGAAAAATTGAAGAACATTTTCCTTGAAATAGGCGAGAATTTTCCTGTTCTCTTAAATTCGATATTTATTGAATTTTTAATCCATTATTCATTTTATAGTAATTGAATATCAAGATTTTTAAACAAATAAATTACTATTTACAAAAAGAAGGGATATTTAATAGACATCTTCCGCCATAACTTGTACTAACGATCACGAGTTAAAAGGTAGGGTGAAAAAGGTAAAAACCAGGGCAAATCCTTATTTATATAATATCTTTAGGTAATTCAATAAAGAATTGATATAATTCTTAGATGTTTTACATTTTTTCTAATTCTTGAGGGAGATAATTAAAACTATTATAAAATCTCTTTTTCACATCATCTATCGCGTATTGGTGAGTTTGCGCTCCTTTCGTTTCAATTACAAACGATCCAATTACAGAACCTAATCTACAAGAATCCAATAAAGTCATGTTAAGGCTCAATCCCGTTAATAAACCCGCTCGATATCCATCTCCTGCGCCCGTGGTATCTTCAATTCGATCTGGCTTGCAAATTGGGACTTTTACATCATATATTTCTCCTTTATCGTCCTTATACATCAGTGTTGATCCTTCTCCTCCTTGCGTTTTTATAACGGCCTTGACATGTTTTAACAGCTCATCTTCGGAATATTGCGTTTTATGCAAAATTTGCTCGATTTCGTAAGTATTTCCTATAAGGATCTCGGAATTATTTAAGATTTCTAATAGAATTTCTTTCGGAAAAAGAGGTGTTACCTGACCAGGGTCGAAGATTTGAGCGATATTGAGTTCTTTAAGTTGCTGTGCGAAATTGGTCATGGCATCTACGCTTTGGGTGGAATTTATGGCATAAAGGTAATTTTCGGGATCCTTTACTCTTTCTTTCAAATTAATTTCCGTACACTTTTCCAAGGCACCTCCGTGGAAAATGATCATCTGGTTTGCTTTCACATCGTTCACGATATAACAGGCGGCTGTAAATAGATTATCGTAGACATCGATTCCAAGGACAATGTTATTAAATTGAGAAATGTGATCTTTATATCCCAACCCTTTAAAGTCCTTTCCAACGGAACCAAATAGGTGCACATTTGCAATGTTTAAAACTCCCAAGTTATATGAAATGTTTCCAGCGGTCCCACCAAAAAATTGAGTTCGACTATTAGCGGTTACCGTGCTTTGGAATTCTTCCTTTTCGAGATTTATAGATACGGCATTAATAAAGTTTTCTTCAAAACCCATGAGATAATCAAATGCGATTGAACCTAATACTAAAATCTTGTTTTTTTGCATTGAAAATTCCAGTTCTATTAGTTATTACTGATAATCATCAATGATGATTCGCATAAATATTTTTTTTTGACTTATATTTGAAAGCAATTATAATTTTATTTTGGTTTTAATTTCCCTTCAAGAATGAAAGAACTTATCGCATCAGTTGAATGGTTAAAAAGTCAAGAAGAAATTAGCTCCTTGGTGAAGATTCGAATGGAAGAGTTCCAATCGTATAAAAGATCTTCGAAGGAAGATATTTTCAAGGAATTATGCTTCTGTGTGATGACCGCTAATTGTGGTGCTGAAAAATGCCTTGAAGTACACGAAAACATTGGAAATGGGTTTATAACTCATTCGGAAAAAAAGTTAGCTCAAGAATTTAAGGAATTTGGATATAGATTTCCTAATGTTCGAGCAAAATATATCGTGGAAAACCGCGTCCTCATAGATAAGTTATACGATATCCTTAGAACTGATCAAACCGATAAGGATAAAAGGTCTTGGATTGTTAAAAATATTAAAGGCTTGGGCCTCAAGGAAGGGAGCCATTTTCTCAGAAATATTGGATATATGAATTGTGCCATCGTGGATTTTCACATCGTGGACCTTTTAGTTGACCACGATCTGATTCAAAAACCAAAAACGATGACAAAAACGACATATTTGGAAATTGAAAGGTTGTTGGAGCAATTAGCTCACAAGACCAAACTATCTTTGGCAGATTTGGATTTATACCTGTGGTATATGGAAACAGGTAAAATACTAAAATAATTACTATAGTATTTCTTCTACATTAATGTAATCTTGATAAGTGCTGTGCCATTTTTAACCAGATTTTTAAAGAATTGCGATTTTACATTATAATAATAGCTCAATATTTCGAACATGTCAGAAAAAGAGGAAAAGGAAGAAAAAGAATCCATTAAAACCCTTTGGCAACACGAAAATTGGGTTTCAATTCTTGGAAAATGGACTTGGATACTGGTTTTAATAATTGCGGTCTTATATTTTTTTTTAACAATATATACGATAATGTCTTACACT
>JAEOUI010000590.1 GCA_016839425.1 Promethearchaeota archaeon | reverse complement strand
TAAAGGGCTATTATAGTTTTTTACCAAATCTGCAACAATTTGATGTGATTGCCGAAAGGGAATTTCTAATTTTTGAACTAAAATTTCTGCTAAATCAAGGGCTAAGATGAAACTATTATCAATTGCTTTTTTCATACTTTCACTATTGATTTTCAGCGAGGGAAAAATACCTTTGAATAATTTAATTATTGTGAATATAATTTCAAATGATTCTATCAATGGCTTCTTAAGCTCTTGAAAATCTCTAAAATATCCGGACGGTGTTGCTTTTACTATTAAAGAAGCCCAGTTTGAATTGGAAATTATTTTAGAACATCTACTACGGATTACCTCGATCGTATCTGGGTTCTTTTTTTGAGGCATCACGCTTGAAACAGAACAAAATTTATCGTCCAATTCAATAAAATCAAATTCTTTAGTTGACCAAATCAGAAAGTCTTCAGCAATTCTTGAGAAGTGCACAGCAAGAATGCTAAGAACATTTAAATTCTCTAAAATATAATCTCGTGAGCTAATAGCATCTAAAGAATTTTCCATAATTCCCTGAAATCCAAGAAGCTCAGCAGTTTTATTTCTATCGATATTAATACTAGTACCCCCAATAGCACATGCACCCAACGGATTCTTATTTAAGCGGCTATAAATCTCTTCAATTCTTTCGACTGATCTTAAAATCTGAGCGATGTAGGTATTAAAGTATTGTGAAAGGACCCCCAATTGTCCCCTCTGTAGATGAGTGTAAAGTGGAAGATGAATACGGATCCCCTTTTGTGATTCAACAATAAGAATATCAACAAGTGTAAGCAATTCATGACTCAAAATATTATTAAGTTCCCTAAGTTTCATTCTTATATCCACAGCAACTTGATCGTTTCTTGAACGCCCTGTATGGATTTTGCCCCCTATTTCGATTCCAATATCTTCAATAACATATTTTTCTATAAGAGGGTGAATATCCTCAAAATCTTCATCAGAAAAAAAATCTCCATTAGTCATCTTTTCTTTGATATTTTCCAAACTTATAAGAATCTTTTTTATTTCCTCCTTTTTTAGAATACCTTGTTCATATAGCATAATGTTGTGGGCTTCTGTACCAATTATATCTTCTTCTGCAATCCAAACATCATCTTTCAGTGATGAGAGAAATTTTAGAACTACCTTATCTAGGGGTTGTTCCAATCGATTCCTATACAGATCCTTTACCATTATTAATCTCAGATTATGTGTAGTTTTTATGCTCTTTATATAAAAATAGAATAAGTGCAAAAATAACTTTTGGTATGTGATAAGTATAACTACCCTCTTTTTATTTATGACTATAATTTCATTAATACTTACCCTCGTCTTCTTAATTTATAAAAAAAAAGGAAGGTTTGTAAGATCATTACAGTGGATTCTGATTTCTTGTTTTATATTTTGCTTTATTTTTTTAATAGAGGCACTTCCCTTTTTTATTGAGATAGAAAATCAAAATCCAATTAAGTTTATTGAAATAAATTTAAGGAGCATAATAGTCTTTAATGTATCCATAGGTTTGGTGGTAATCTGTCTTATACTATTTTCATCGTCCTTCTTAAAGGAAATAAAAGGTGCTGTTTTCCTAAATGGGCCCTCCCGAAGAGATTCGAAAAATGGTAGTATCGAAATAGGACGAGTAATGGAGGGAAATACAAGGACTCATAAGTTTTTTTTGGCAAAAAAGGATCTAGAAAAGCACATGTTTATATGTGGTGCGACAGGTACAGGTAAGAGTAATTTTTTACAGAATTTTTTAATAAATTTTTCAAAAAAATATGATATTCCGTTTTTTTTAGTGGAATTTAAAGGGGAATACCATTTTCTACAAGATAAAATAAAAAATGTAATAGTCCTTTGGCCGGGCGTAAATTTTTCTATAAATATATTTAATCCGGGAAATGATAGTAGTGCTGTAATTCATGCTGAACGAATATTTGATATTTTAAAAAGTGGCCAATTTTTAGATGAAAATTCTGAATTCTCTCCACAGATGGAGAAAGTCCTTATTGATATCCTCTCTCAAGTATGTGGGGATAGAAATAATCAAAATTGGGAAGGTTTTGAAAAGTATTGCACAGTATATTTAAGAAAAAATAAGAATGATATTCCAATGCTAAATCAAACTTTGATAAGTATTAAAAATAGGATTCGTAGATTTTCTAAAGGACCATTAAGTGTTCTATTCGATAAAGAAAATCAATTAAACTTACACGAAATTTTCACAAAAAATGTCATTTTAGATTTAAGCTCTATAATTAGATTAGGGGGAGAGAAAGAAGATGCCTTTTTTTTTCTTAATATGATTTTAAAATATTTATGGGATAAAAATTTAACAAAAGGGGCTTTTGATTATTCTGGAATTGCACATATTTCAATTATAGAAGATGCTCAATATTTTGCCCCTCAAGATGTTATGAAAAAGAGTAAAATTACCAGTTATTTGGAAGATATTGCGTTATTGCAGCGAGGTACAGGGGAATGTTTAATTACTTTAGCAACAAGACCAAATATTAGTAAGGAAATATTAGCAAATAATGGGGTTGTAATTACATTTAAAAACCATATTGAGAAAGAAATTATGCGGGAGTTGCTAAATTTAGAAGAGGATGGAAAAAGCTACGTTTCAATGTTGGAAGAAGGCCAAGCTATAATAAGAACAAATTCAATAAAATACCCGTTTATAATTAGCGTCCCTTTAATTAACAGAAGATCTTTAAGTATCTCTGAAATCGATGAGAAAAACCATAATATATTAAATTTAAATATTTCTTCATCCCCGATGGAAAATAATTCAATAATTAATGAACAGGATGAAAAAATTGAAAATAGCAGAACAGAACAGAAAACGATCAAAGAACTCGGGGATTTAATAGAGAATATACTGAATGGAAAATAATATGGTCAAAATAAGATTTAAGTTGCATCTAGTCTAAATAATATATATGACCAAAATAATTGGCATTGTAGGTAAACCTTCCTCTGGAAAATCAACATTTCTTAATGCGGCTTGTCTTACTCATGTTAAAACCTCTGATTTACCATTCACAACAATTGATGCGAATAAAGGCGTCGCATATGTAAAAACCGATTGTATCTGTGTTGAATTAAATGTGAAAGACAATCCTCAAAATTCGGTGTGTAAAGAGGGAAAAAGATTCATCCCGATTAATTTATTAGATGTTGCTGGACTTGTACCAGATGCACATAAAGGAAAAGGATTAGGGAATAAATTTCTTAATG
>JAEOUI010000429.1 GCA_016839425.1 Promethearchaeota archaeon | reverse complement strand
ATTTACAGCAGATAAGATCTCATTCCCTTTAATATCGAATGTAAAATTTATTTGTATTGGAAATAGATTAATAAAAAATGAACTAAAAATAAAAGAAAAGATAAGAATTATTTTAAAAGTCCTTTTAATCATAATTTTTCATCATTTGATAAGATTTAAGTTAATCTTAAGAATATTAATTGAATATAAAAATGAAATCGTCAGTTCTATGTATTAAAATCTATAAACCTTGTTATAAAAGACATAAAAGATGTCTATTTTTTATATGAAATTGATAAGTAAATTCATTTCAATAAAAACAGATTCGCTTTAATTATCAAAAGAGATTAAAATATTGAAAAAAAAAAAGAATTTAGCTTGGAGAATTTTTATTTGGATTCACTTCTCCTTTTATTTAAAATAGTTCCCCTTTTCCTTCGCACTCGTACGATACCAACTGTTATTATTACTAATGCAGATCCAACGCTGATAATTACGATGGTTAAGATAATCATCAAGGCACCGTTGTCTCCAATTGGTGGTGCTCCTTTACTTATGGTTTCAGGATCAACTGCGATTTCGTCTAAAATTTCTTTTTCTAAATATCCATCAGCATTAATTACTATTCTGAGAGGTATGGGAGATTCATCAGGAGCAACCGTTATTGGATCAAGGGTGATTTCATATAACCCCTCCCCAAGATTTACAATATTTTCTCCTGATACGACTACTCCATTCCACCACGCATTCACAGTCGCAAAATCGATCGACCCATCGTAAATATCTTTAATTAATATTTGAATAACAAATTCATCCTCTGAATATTCTTCATTTACGAGTTCTACGAATAAGATATCGTCGCTTTCTGTGTCAACAGTGATATCCATTTCAAACTCCGTATCTAAATAACCATCAGCTTTTATGGTCATGTTAAGCAATATTGGTGGATCTCCAGGGTTAATGATTATTGGAATGAGTGAAATATTATAAAATCCTGCTCCGAGATTTTGGATTTGATCCGAAACATTCGTGCCGTCCCAGCATATCTCTATTTCTGCGTTATCAATACCAGTACCTAAGTGGTTCTTGACGAAAAAATCAAGCGAAAATCCTTCTGGAGTAAATTCTTGATTCAAGATCTCAATTTCTAATTTGTATATATCGAAATCAAATATGAAATCCATTTCAAATTCCCCATCCAAATAATTCTCAGCTGAAGCCGTTATGGTAAATAATATTGGTGTATCTCCAAAATTAATAGTATCAGGATTTAAACTTATTTGATAAATCCCCGATCCCAAGTTATCAACATGATCTGAAACATTCACTCCGTCCCACCAAGCATCTATTCTTGCGAAATCAATTTCCAATCCCAAGTTGTCTTTAACGAAAAACTCCAATAAGAAATCGTCGGGAGTAAATTCTTGACTCAAGATTTCGATTTCCAATCGGTAAATTGTGGTATCTAACTGAAAACTAACAGGTTCTGTGGAATAAAAACCGTACGAATTTTCCCAAAATACTTGGATAGTGTGCGTGCCATCGTTCGGCATTGGGAATGTCGTGTTACCATATATTGTTATAGGGATTTGACCGTCAAGCGAATACCCCATCCAATCTGCTTCGTCCGTCTCTTCGATACTTAATAAGAAGTCTTCTTCGAAATTGTCTCCGATTTCGTAATTCGGGTCCCACGAAAAACCAACGGCATCCAAGTAAGTATAATAATTGGCAGGTGTATATCCATAACCATACAATAGCTGATTTATCTCGTATCCAGTTCTTCCAAATGAGACCTCAAGAGCGGATTTCACGCCGTTAAGATATATTGTATATGAATCTTCAGAGAGTCCCATATATGGCATGGCTCCTGCGCACCTAAAGTCGATTCGTAGATGTATCCACTCGTCAGCAGGTATTATTCCCAAAGAACTATCTTCTAAGAAATCTTCTCCAGTCCCATTGTATAATCGAATATAATTTCCTGGTAATAACATAATTCGAAAAATAAATGTGCTGCCATTATCGTGGTTCAAGAGTACTTGACTATATTTTCCAAGATCCGTGCTTAGCACCCATAACTCACATGTTCCGTATAACCTGTTTTCAAAATTAGTATATACTCTTGGACTTCCATTACTAGCCATGTCATGTAGTTGGTAGACCTTATTATGTCCTTTATACGAATCAACGATATTTATCGTGCCTGAACTTGATATTATGTGCTCCCAATCTCTTGCGTCGATGGTTCCCGAGACTTCACTTTCAAACCCGTAGGTTGCGTGATAATAACCTTCCATTGCCTCCGTATACATCCGTTCTTCTGGCGTAACGATGTGTTTCGGATACGTATTTATGTAAAACTCTCGTATCTCTGAGGCATATGTGCCGAATGAATCGCTCCAAAAGATTTGAAGTGTATGTGGAGCTATTGGTGTTGAAGCTGGCATTGGAATAGTATCGTTTTCCTCAATGGTCACATTTGATGCGCCATCTAGCGAATATCCCGTCCATGATGCTCCTTCTCTTTCCTTAAAGCTAATAAATAATCCTTCGTGTTGATTGGATCCAATTTCGTAGTTATTATCCCACGAATAACCAAAGGCATCAAAATGTGAAGCCATATAACTTCCTAATACGACTGATGTGCCTACCATTAATCTTTTAATTGCCGAAACAGGATTCATAAATGGAGCATCGTTTGATATTAAATTACCGTTTATGTAGCAATCAAATGTGTCTGTAACGCAATTAAAGTCAATCCTGAAGTGATACCATTTATTTGTTTGAATATCTGCATATGAATTTAGCGTTAATCTAAATCCTATTGTGCTTCCGTCAGCGTATCCATAGAAGTATGTGTTTCGAGATAATAATGTCGTTAAAAACCAAAATTCTATCGTTCCACTTGTTTGATCAGGAATTATGTTTGAAGATCGTGCATCATTAGCAGAAGCACCACCATCGTAGATATGCAAAGTTTTTGCATGACCATAAGTCAAATAATTAGTTCGAACGTAATTTTCTCCTGAACATTCGTCAGTCCATCCTTTTGGAACGCTTCCTGGGAGATCGTTTTCAAAACCGTATGTTGCGGGATAATAACCCATCGGAACATTTACCCCGCTCTCTGGAGTAACGATGATATCTACTAAAGTATAAAATATTACACAATATAAAGTATCTAATTGGCCATAATTACTCGGCGGGCCGCTATTTTCATTACTAGTTAATTTTATCTGAAGATTTTCTAAATCTTCGTTTGTTCCCTCAAGATTGCTAAAAGTTACTATAGTCCATTCATCGGGTTCCACAGAACTAAATGATAAAATATCTTCGTTATCGATCCAGCCTCCTAAGTTTACACTTACATTAGGTCCAATTGTAGAAAATTGGCAACCAAGAGCGTGAATCTCGATTTTAGTAACTAACTCACTTCCAATGTCAATTGATTCCATGTCGAATATTTCTGAATGTAAAGAATCTTCTGGTTCCCAATATAAATAAATCTCGTCTTCGTCGTTAATCCTAGTCCAATGATTAACTGAGCTATCCCATTCCGTTAAATTATCACCATTCGGTCGCAAGGTCGCATTTTTTATCATGATATCGCCATATCGAAAGAATTCGTTAGTTTCATCAATTTTTTTTATATCTTGTATATTTTGATAAGTAATTGGGACGATTATAGCTAATACAAATAAAATCAAAATCCCAAATACTTTCTGTTTTTTTTTAAAATTTTTCATTGCATTTCGCCTTTAAATTTCGATTTTTCAACCAAGAATGGTTTTTAAATCAAGATATGTATTTATTTTTTTTTTAATAAATTCACAAGGACCAAAATTGTACAGAAGTGTCAAAGCTATACTAATTATTTTAACGAATTTTTCTAAAATTTTCAATAATCGTTTAGAAAACATAATACCAATTAACAGAAAAAGAAGCAAAAAATATGTAATAGTTTTAATAATTATCTTTTTAAAGGATTCATAAGAAATAGGATAATGAATTTTTCAATTTAAATCATTTTAATGTCAAATTTTAATGAGAAATTTTAAGTGAAATTCTATTTTTTCTATTATTATACAATAGAATAAAGCTGAATTATTATTATGAAAAAAATTAATTTTCCTTTCACGGCAATTTTGGGACAGGACAAGATGAAAATGGGATTGATTTTAAATGTCATCGACCCTCAAATTGGGGGCGTGCTTTTAACAGGTCATCAAGGCACCGGAAAATCCACCGCTGTAAGGTCGCTCGTAGAAGTAATGCCAAAAATTACCGTTTCAAAAAATTGTGAATTTTCTTGCGATCCTAATTCTGACATCAACGATTTATGCGAAAAATGCAAGGAAACGGTTTCAAAAGGGGCGCTTGAAACAGAATTACGCGAGATGAGAATAGTTAACCTTCCCTTAGGAGTCACGGAAGATATGGTTTGTGGATCGCTTTCTATAGATAAAGTACTGTCAGAAGGAGTTAAAAGCCTGCATCCAGGCTTGCTTGCCAAGGCAAATCGAGGGATATTATATGTAGACGAGATTAACTTGCTTCAAGATCACATTATAGATGTATTGTTAGATGCTTCGGCTTCGGGAATAAACATCATCGAACGAGAGGGCATATCAGTTAGCCATCCCTCTAGATTTGTTCTAGTAGGATCCATGAATCCCGAAGAAGGTGAACTCAGACCTCAGATCGCTGATAGATTGGGCTTGGAAGTTAGAATTCAAGCTCCAGATGACTCTACTCTCAGGGCAGAAATTACCAAGAGAGTCATCGAATTTAACGATGACCCGAAAAGCTTCATACAAAATTTTAGCACCCAACAAGATGAATTACGTCAAAAAATAGCAAAAGCCCGCAAAATTCTCAAACAAGTCGCGATTCCTCACGCTGTTTACGAAATGGTGTCGAAAATAGTTAATGATCTGGGTATTTTCTCCCAAAGAGCAGATATCACATTTATAAGGTGCGCTCGTTCCCATGCTGCTTTGAACAACAGAACCTCGATAACTGAAGAAGATATTAATGTAGCAATGGATCTTGTATTTGAACACCGAATCCAATCTCTTCACTACGAATTGACACCTAAGGAAATTGAAACGAAAATTGCCGAAGTGTTTGGAAAGATAAAGGAAGTCTACGAAAATGAGGATATTTACAAGCCCAACCCTGAGACAGAAGGGCCCTTGAGGCACTCGGATAAACAATACGATCAATTCAAGCGACAACAAGTCGATCCCAGGAAATTGGACATTCCTGAGTCAAAAGAACAGAAACTCCCACCTCCTCTAAAAGAACCGAAGAAAAAACAAAAATCGACTCCTGCTGGTGGGTGGAAGGTAAAAAATTTACCCTTCGAAGAAAGAGATATGGACTTTTATTGGAACGATTCGCAAGTTATCCCTTTCATTTATAAGATGGAAAAAAAAATGGTATCCATATTAGATAACATTCGCAAGGACAAGAGAGTTTCAAACTATGGAGGTCGAGGGATCGGAAGGCGCATCAAGATGGCATCCTCGCAAAAAGGAAGGTATGTTTCCTTTAGAAAACCCATTAACCATCCAAAAAGTATAGCCTTAGACGCTACAATACGGAAATATCTGGAAAACATAGTTTACAACGATTCGGAAATCAAATATCCTATTCGCTTCAATAAATCTGATATTATGGACAAGATATATGAATATCGGGCACCTTTAGCGCTTTTCTTCGTATTAGATAGCTCGGCTTCGATGTATTATGTCATCAAACAAATGACAGATGTCATTTTATCGCTTCAAAAAGAAGGATATCGAAAGAAAGACAAGATTTCGCTCATAGTTTTCAGAGGAAAAGACGCAATCATTTTGCAGAAGCCTACCGTATATTTCAAAAATGCTGCAAGCAAGTTAAAAAGTTTGGAGGGAAAATCCTATACACCAATGGCTGCAGCTCTTAAAAAATGCACGGAATTAGTAAAAATCGAACGTTTAAAGAATAGAAATGTGATTCCCGTTATCTTTATTTTTTCGGATTGTGGAGCAAATATATCGGTAAAATATCCCGAATTAGTTGCTCAGGTTGAATCTGATTACTTGCTAATAGTCGAAGAATTAAAAGACTGGTCGAAAAAATTAGCAAAACAAAAGATTCACACGGTAGTTCTTGAACCAAAAAAATCCTACGCAACTCAAGCCTTAGGCGTTCACACCTATTCAGCAGATCTCATTAAAAAGAACCTAAAAGATTTTGCTAAAGCAGAAGTATACCAGTTTGACAAGTACAATCCTTCTTCACTAATATTGAATTTAAAAAAAATTTTATAATCTTTTTTTTATCTCATTAAATTAAATCTGCCATATCTTTACAATATTCGATAATCGTGAGTAGTTGTTTAAGTTTCTCACTTTCCTCGCAATTAAACCCTTCAGAAAGCTTTTCTGCTTCCAAAACTAAATCGTCTCTTTTGAACCACGCCTCACAGGCTTTTTGATAATTTTTTTTTAAAAAAGCGTCCATTACTTCGGTAAAGAATTCCTCAACTTTAGCAAAAAATCCGTCGTATTCCCCTTCGATATAAGTATAATCGCGAAGTATTAAACCAATTCGTTCAATTTTCTCGCAGAACATTCTATAATCCATTGCTTCTAAAGGCGTGAAGGTTCTATCTTCTGAAACATATACACCTGTTCTTAAATATGTCCGAATATGAGTTACTAAAACGAAATATAATCGTCTAACGCTATCAAAATTGTTTTTCAATTCAGAAGGCTGCCGGTTTTGAATGTTTTCAAACATTTCACAAATCAAATATAGCAATCGTTGGATGATCTTCCTCGTTGGGATTTTCTTATAACCAAAATTGCTTACGATTATTCTTCGCTTGTCTCTCTCGATAATCTCTGCGTTTGGAAGGTGATTTACAAACCATAATATATCCTTACATATTGGACCTTGAAAATCTTCTTTCGAAACAATGATAATTTTTTCTACTCCCGAAAGACAATATTTTACGATGTCCCTTGCTACATACCTGCTTGATTGGAGAATTATTTCGTCGAGAGCTTGTTCTTGTTTTTCAAATTTTGGGGAAATTTTTATAGAACCGTCATCACAAATGAGCATGTCGATAACGGAGTTCTTGTCTAAATTAAGGTTTTTTATCCAAGTTTTTGGTAAGCTTACAAAATACGACTTGTTGATTTTTTGCAACTTGCGAGAAATTTTGCTCATAAGAAGATATATATTTCAACATTATTTAATATTGAATGTTTAAATTTACTACACTTGATTAAACACCAATTTTATTATTTTAATGGAATTAATTAAAACATTATCTTTAATCATAATTTGAAGCATAAATGCCTTTTGTAAAACTTTCAGATCAAACAAGAATTTGGTATGATGTAGTAGGATCAGGTCCATATTTAGTTTTAAATCACGGGTATGGTTCGAGTCATAAAAATTTTAAGAGACTTCTCCCAATTCTCTCTGAATCCTTCTCTTGCATTTTATGGGATCAGAGAGGACACGGTCAATCTGATATGCCCATACGAGAAACTTACGAAGAAACAAGATCAATTTACACAATAAATCAGCTTGCAAGGGATTGCTATGAATTATTATGTCTTTTGGACATTGCTGAGAGTTCCAAGAGAAATAATTTATTCATTTTTGGTGTGAGTATGGGGGGCATGGTTTCTCAAGTTTACGCATTAAATCATCCAGAAACATTGAAAGCAATGGTACTTGCTGCCACGACTTCTAGAACAAATCAACCTATTTCTTCCGTTCAAAAGAAAGGAAAGATCCCTTTAGCAAGCGATGGAAGACCACTTCAAGTAGAACTGGGATTTACGAAAAAGTTTCTTAAAAATCGTCCTGAATTCCAGAATAAAGAGATTCGAGAAGATTTCCTCGTACTAGGTAATAATTTGATCGTAATGCCTGAAAATATTTTTGGAAATTTTAATGTCGAACACAAGCTTTCCTTATTAAACTTTCCCATACTATTAATACACGGAGATAGGGATGAAGTTATGAACTTACAAAGCGCTATAAAACTCGATCAATTACTTCCTCATTCAGAATTGATAACACTACTAGATGTCCATCATAATATAAACAAGGAAGCTCCTGACATTGTTGCAAAAAGTGCATATGATTTTTTTCAAAAATTCATTTAATTAGATTACTTAGAAAATTTCTTTAAACAATCCAATTTATTGCAATTTAATGAACGAAAATAAAAAATGCGTCTTGGTCGTGGGATTTAATTCTCGCCCAATCGTTCATTCGCTGCATCGATCTGGACATGATGTATATGCTGTAGATTTTTTTGGTGATTTAGACCTCTTATCTCATGTTATTGATTCTAAAATCGTGATTAAAGAAATTGGTTCTGATTACGAGTGTGCTAAAACGATTTACCACGAATTATTAGCGAATTTTTCGATTTCGCTCATGAAAAAATACCCTAATATAAACGGAGTAGTTATAGGAAGTGGTTTGGATGACGATATTGAGGAGAGGCAGGAAATTATTGATTATATCACTCGAGCAGGGTATGAGGTCATTTATGCCAATAATTCAAACAAAACAATATTAAAAGTTAGAGACATAACAAAAGTTTATCAATACTTAAAAGAGCGAAAATTTAACGCACCCTTAACCATAGCTTTGGAAGAATACTTAAAAAATCCAGACATTCTTTCGTATCCTTTTGTCCTAAAAAAGAAGCAAGGATCTGGAGGAATTAGCGTATATAAAATAAACGATGACCCTGCCTTTAATCATAGATTAAGACTTCTTGAAAACGATGATTTCGATCAAAATCATTGGATAGTGCAAGAATACATCAAAGGAAAGCCAATAAGTTGTACGACAATTTCAAACGGAATGGAAGCGAAGATTTTAACCATTAATAGGCAAATAATCGGAGAAAAATTTTTAAATACGCCCCAAGAATTCATGTATTGTGGAAATATTGTACCTTGTTCTTTATTTCCTAATCAAATATCTGAAATAGAGCGTATTGCTATCGATTTATGTAAAAAATATTCCTTACAAGGAATAAATGGATTTGATTTTGTATTAAAAAACGATAATCTACCTTTTTTGATGGAAATTAATCCGAGAATACCAGGTTCTTTAAGCGCTTCTGAAAGCGTATTAGGAATAAATTTAGTAGATCTCCATTTCAAGTGTTTTGAAAAAGAAGGATGGGAGCAGGTAAAAAAAAAATTAGAAAATTCGACCATGTCAGGATATACAACAAAGCTCATATTTTTTTCGCCAAAAACCATAAATAAAGTAATGATTGAAAACATCAACGCCTTGGAACATGTCTTTGATAAATGTAATCCAGAATCTGTAGTAACAAAGGGGTCACCACTATGTACAGTGTTATTTAAAGGATATAACTTCTCAGATTCTTATTTTGGTGCCTTAAAAGTTATAGATAAAATCATTAGGATTATCAAGAATTAAATAAGTTCATAATTTCAAATAACTTTAAAATTTTAAAAAAAATCAAAAATAATTTGAAGAATAAAACCTTTATACCTCACAAGTTTTAAAAATTGCTTAAGATCGAGAGAAACGAAATGAAAGAAATGATATATACTGCTTTATCAAAGGGAAATATCTCAGAGGCACTTGAAAAATTTAATTTCGTGCTTTCACAAGTAAATTCAGGTGATATTTCAAGAGATATATTGAAAGAAATAATAAAAAATAATAACGAAATACTTCGAGGTCTTCAAATCGAAGGATATATCGGCGATTTTCCCACATTTATTGAACCTGTTATGTTAACACCAGGGATAAAGATTGGAGATGCGGCTTTACTCGGGCCAAATGTGGTTATTGGGAGTATGAGCGAACTAGGGGCCTTCTGCGAACTTTCTAATACGATACTTCTCGATAATGTTATTCTCGGAAAACAATGCAAGCTCTCATATTGCGTGATAGATTCAAAAGTAACGCTTCCCGATGGATATCAAGCTAAAAACGCATATATTAAGTTAAATGAAAACGGAAAAGTAGAAACATTAGATCTATAATTTTTTTAGTAAAATTAAATTTATAATGAAATAAACTAATATTTATTCTAAGGTGTTTGATTCGTTATAAAAATATACATGTTTGTGATTATTCATGGAAGAGGAATTTAAAAAACAACTCACTACTAAGGACGCTTTGATTAAAACTCTTGAAAGTAGCGTCCAAACATTAAAAGAGTCACTATCTTTAAAGGATGACCAGATTAAGACGCTTGAGAGCTCATTAAAAATTAAAGATGGTAATATCGAGACAATGGAAAAAACTATTGCTCAAAAAGAAGAACAAATTCAAAAAATCACATCCACTGCTTCTATTAATGAACACATCGTGTCCGAAAAAGAAAAAGAACTTGAAAATGTAATCAAAGAAAAGGATAATCTGCAAGATCAAATCAATCGAATTAACTCAGAAATCGTCAATCTAAACAAGGAAATCGATATTCTTAACGATGAGCTTGGAAAGGCAGATAGAGAATTGGAAAAATTACAGTTAGAAAATGAAACTTTAAGAGATGCCCAAATAGACGCAAAAACGCCAAAAATTATTGATTACACTACTATTGAAATTTCAAAAGACGATATTCTTGAAAAAATGAGAGAGATTCTTAATAACGCAAAACATAATGTAATGATTTGCGTTCCAACTATTGATGATTTGCAAGCCCTACATTTATATGAGGTAAGAAATTTTGTAAACATAAAGATATCGTGTTCAATCATTCCAAACGATGACGATCAAGCTAATTTAGTGGAAGAATTCTTAAGTTTAGATAATATATCCATACGCAATTATTCTAATGAAGATCGCTTTTCAATAAATTGTGACGGAGAAGAATTGCTTTTCGCAATAATTGGAAAAAGAGATAATAATTTTCTTACCTTACACACAAAAGACGAGAATCACATACGATTATTTAATTCATTCGTCATGGAAGCATGGTTAAGGGGAAGAAAAATTAACGAGTAAGTTTCGAGTCTAATTCTTTAGAATTTTAAATTTAAAAATATAAAAAAATAAATCGTTTTTATATTATTATTCATTTAGTTCTTTTTCCTTTTTTTCTACTCGTTTTGTCAATAAATAATAAGCTAGAAACATCAAGGCAAAAACGGCAAATACAATGATTAATATTAGATTGAACATGCTTGAGTGGGCTTCGATGGTCGCGATTGGGAGATCTTCCAATACAACCGGTAATGTTAAACCACTTAATAAAACGGAACCTAAAATCGAATAAAAAAACGCTCGAAAAATAGAACCAATTAATGTTCCTAACGAATATCTCTTAAAATCTATATCAACTAATCCTGACACATAAGAAACAACATCAAAAGGAACAAATGGAATAAATCGTAAAAGAATTACTGCTTTAATTTCGTGTTTCTTTATGTATTCATCGACTACATCGATTCCTTTTTTACCAATTAATTTTTCTACTAATGGTCTTCCACCTTTTCTACTGATATAAAAACACAGCGTTCCTGCAGCCATTGATCCGATTATCCCCATGATGCCTCCTATTCCCCAGCCCCAGATTAAACCCGTCATAAATAAAACTACTTCTGATGGCAAGGGAACGATTAATCCTTGTATGGCCATAATAAATATAAAAAGGAATATTCCTAAAAATCCTGAGAGATATATTGGATTAACAAAATATTCGACGACGATTCTATAAAGGATCGTAGGGTCTATAAATATCATGTAAAATAGCAACGCTAAAGAAATTACTACTAAAAACAAGAATAATATAATGTACAGCTTAGTTTTTGTGCTATATTGAGAAAATTTGAATAAATTCTTGATATAATCCTTTAATCTCGTCTTAAAACTAATTTTCTCGTCGTTTTCGTTCATAAATAAAAATCCCTTTTTAAAAATATATAAATCTACCTAAAATACGAGGTAAAGTAATATGAATAATTTAAAATACTTTAAAAACTATCATTTTTATCGCTGCTAGAAAAAATAAATATAGAAAAATGAAACAACCATATATTTTTGGACATAGAGGAGCAATGGGTTATGAAATCGAAAACACTATTCAATCTTTTGAACGAGCGGTGCTAATGGGTGCGGGGATAGAAACCGACTTACACCTCACGAAAGATAATCAACTTGTTTGTGTGCACGATAAAACTTTCAAGATTAACTCCAATGTTTACGATATCTCAACAATAGAATTGGCTCAACTTGAAACATTAGTTTTCAAGGATGGTCGAAAAATTCCAAAGCTAATAGATGTTTTTAACTTGTTTAAAGAAAAAGTCCCAAATCTGCGATATAGTTTAGATATTGGAAATAAAGAAGTTGGAATTGAATTAATTAAATTGGCTATTGATTGTAATCTTCTAAATAATATTGAAATCACCGATACTAGAGTGTATGTGCTAGAGTATTTAAGAAAATACAATAACCATGTAAAACTCGTGCATACGCTCCCTCATAATATACCCATTATTACTCCTAAAACGCTTGATTTTAATGAAATCTTGAAATATAATATTCACGCAATAAATTTGAAAGCAGAAAGAACGAATAACGATTGTAACCTGCAACAAATCATCGATAATGGATTGAAATGTTATGTTTGGGGCGTAAATACCAAAATTCGAATGAAAAAAGTATTAAAGTGGAGATATAAAGGTGCTTTTATTGACGCAATCTATACTAATTATCCAGATTTAATGAAGGTGTATTTAGAGAAATATTTCTGAAAATTTTTTCATATTAAGGGAAATAATAAAATAAAATTACATCCAATTCTTTTGGTTCCTTTTTCAATATTTTTTACACTAACACTTCCCTTGTAAGTGTCCATTATTTTTTTTACTAGCGTGAGACCCAATCCGATAATACTTAGATCGTCATTTTTTCTAGAGTTCCTATTAAAAATTTCTTTTAGGATTGAATCGTCGATTCCAGGGCCATTATCTCGGAATTCCATTCTTAAAAAATTTTTTTCATTGATTTGTTGAATAGATGCTCTAATAATAAGTTCGGTTTGTTCGTGATTGTTATGTTCAATTGCGTTCTTTATTATGTTCTCAAAAACAGATTCTAATAATTCGTTTGCAAAAATATAGTAATTTGGTTCCTCGGTTTCGACTTGAAATTTTAATATATTTCCATATTTTTCATAAATAGATTTGAAAATTTTTTTTAATACTTGTAAAACTTCAGTTTTTTTCAAAAAAGGTGCAGTATCTTCTATTTCTGATAATATTTTAACATTTGAAACTAGATTCGCTCCTCGTTGAACTTGAGTTTTAATATTTTCTAAAAACTTTTCTAGTTCCTCGTGTTTATCGTTTTTGTCTGGTACGAGCAATATAAGGTCTGTAATGGTGAGGATGCTCTGTAGAATATTATTGATATCGTGAGAAAGTAAATCCTTGTAAAATATCATTTTTTCGTATGATAATTCACGCTTTTCTCTGGAAGAAATTAATAATTTTTCGACTTGTTTTCGTTTTGAAATGTCCCTTGCTACAATCAAGGTTTTACGGACATTATTTTCATCTTTAAACGAAGCACCTCTAAGATCTAAATCTACAAATTCAACTCTCTTATTAAGTACTTGAATTTCGTAATAATTGGCTTGAAAACCATCTTTAAATTTATTTATTATCGTTTCTCGCTCGTTTGGATGTACGAATTCAAGCCAATTCTTTCCTATCATTTCCTGCTCGGTAAAGTTCAGGGGATCCCCAAACATGCCCGAATGAATTGTTTCAATTTCGTTTTTTTCGTTTATTATTATTACGATATCGCTGGAATTATTTAATAAGTTTAAAAACTCATCCATTGTTGATTTTAATTTTTTTTCTAGTTTTTTTTTTTAAAATATATCCCTTAAAATTAAAAATGTTTTATTATTTTCGTGATAAAAAATATAATTAAAGCTTTTTGCATCAAACCAATTAAAAAAAACAATTTTTTTTTGAAATAGT
>JAEOUI010000428.1 GCA_016839425.1 Promethearchaeota archaeon | reverse complement strand
TTTACCGAATTTAGGAGCGTTAAAAAACCCCAAGGGGTAGATGTGATATATTATTGCATGCTTAGCCCATTCGGGAATGTGATTAATGTTTTCCATTGTTTGATCGCTTCGAATTTGTTTAATAGATAAAAAATGTATTAAAAGTGGTTCTTAGAGTAAATTTAAGATATCATCCAAGGACCTAACGACTGGAACGCTCTTCCTTTGCAATCTATCCCTTGTATTATGTCCAGATGGGATCAAGACGCAATCAACTCCCATCACCTTAGAAACATCGTAGTCGTGAATCGTGTCTCCAACAAATAGGACTTCTGAATGTTTAAGCTTGGACTTGGCAATCCATTGCTTTCCAGTCATGACCTTGCTTCTTGCATGCGTATTGTCCAAACCAACAATTTCAGTAAAAAAATTTTTCACGCCGCAACTTTCCACGAGTTCCAAGAGATTATCGTGTTTCATTGCCGATAAAATTGATTGGTTTGCGCCTGATTTTGAGATTTTGAATAGAACACGCTTTGCTCCTGATTGAAGCGTGCATCTATTGCTGTTTCTGTTGTAGTTTGCCATAAACTCGTCACTTAGATCTTCGAAGGATTCCTTGCTGAAATCAAATCCAAGCTTTCTATAATAATTTTCAACGGGAAACTCGAAATGTTCTTGATATTGTTCGATCGTGGTTTCTTTCAAATCTCTTTTCTTGAGAAGCTCGTTCACGATTTCTACGCATAACCAGGCATCGTCGAATAGGGTCCCGTTCCAATCCCATATCAAGTGCTTGTAAGTCATTCTGCTTCCAATTTAACTTTTCTCATCTATTTGATATAATTAATCAGCGTTCGCAAATAAAATTCACTCTTTATAAAAGCCTTTTGATTAAATTAAAGAGCGATATTGAAATAATGTTGATAAAGATGGATTTTTCTATATTCTACTTCAGAATGAACAATCAGAATTGAAAAATCAGTTTATTAACTCAAAATTTTACCAATTTCATTTAAATATATGAAAAAATTAACACATTTATTATAGATAAAAATACTTGAAAAAAAATGAAAAAAAAAACGCAAATAAATTCAGGATTAGTACTCGCTTCATTAGGGATAATAATAGTATCGGTAGGTATTATGCTTGTGAATATAATGTTCGAAAACGCTAACTCTTCGGAAGAAGTACAATATATGCGTTATATGACTTTCTTTCTTGATGGTGGTACTATTTTAGTCGTATTTAGCACTTTTATCTTATGTTATGGACTCATTTACGCTGTGAAATACTTGGACGAAAAAAAGGAAAGAGATAAAAAAGCTTTAGGAATAGTATTGGTAAGTATTATTCAGTTATTTGTAGGTGCTATTTTTCTTTTTAGTTCAACCGGATATAATCCGTATTTATATGGAACATCTCCTCGAATAGGAGATTTTCTAGTGGCTTTTGGTGTTTTTATGATTGGATTCACCTTAATTCTCGTGAGTGTTATATTTGTGATTGGTAGCCGATGGTTTGAGTTTGAACCCAGTCTAAAGAAGAAAATTCGAGAAATTCAAAATAGAGCTTAATCGTCAATAAATCATTTTTATCTTCTTATATAGTTATATTATATTAATGTTTTTACCGACTCTTGTTATGATTTCAAGGGCTAAATCTACGAATTCGTCATCCATTGCTGCCATATACGATGTTCGCAGGAGTTCTCTCCCGTGAGGAACTGCTGGGGCTCTGATTGGATTCGCGAACACGCCAATAGGTTGGGCTTGAAAGAGCTTGTTAAAAAATTCGAACATTTTGAGCCTGTCTCCAATTATGATGGGAATTATCGCCGATTGAGACTCGCCGATGTTAAATCCTGCTTCTCGAAGCCCTTTCCTCATTTTATCAGAAACCGAATGTAAATTTTTCTGATGCGAATCGTCCGATTCAATGATATCGAGCACGGCCAAGACCGTCGCGCACACAGAAGGTGGTGGAGATGCCGTAAATATGAACGATCGGGCGTTGTGCTTTAACCAGTTACTCGTTTCCTTATTACACCCTACAAAACCACCCACGCTTGCAAAGCTCTTTGAAAAAGTACCCATTAGAAAGTCGACCTTGTCCTGAACATCAAATTGATTGCAGGTGCCTCTCCCGTGGCTTCCCATGACGCCCATACCGTGAGCATCGTCTACATAGACCATTGCATCGTGATCCTCTGCTATATCCGTTAGCTGATCTAATGGGCTAATATCTCCTTCCATGGAGAATACGCCCTCGGTAATGATAAGACATTTTCCCTTGGGAACCTTTTTTAGCTTTTTTTGAAGGTCTTCAATGTTACCATGTTTGAACACGAGCCGTTGCTTTGGTTTCGCCTTACCCAAGCGCATCCCATCGATGATGGATGCGTGATTTGCCTCGTCTGATACGACCCATTCGTTCCCTTCCGTTAAAAGCGACGAGATCGTTCCCAAATTGGCTTGCATGCCCGTTGTAAATACCACGCACTCTTCGGTCCCTAAAAAACGGGCTAAGCGTTCCTCTAATTTAACATGTAATTCCATGGTTCCGTTTAACAATCGAGAACCGGTCGTTCCGACTCCGAACTCATCTATGGTGTCCTTTACTTTTTGTTTTACGAGAGGATGGGATGTCATTCCTAAATAATTATTACTTCCTAACATTAACACATCAGTATTTTCCATCCTGATTCGTGGACCGAGCTCTCCTGCGATTTTAAAAAAATAAGTGTAATAGTTCTGCTTTTTAGCCTGAATGGGGTCTCCTTCCGTCCAATATTTTGCGATCTTTCTTTTTATTTCGTTCATAGTATGCACTTTAACGAATTTAGTTTCTACTTACCTTTTTGTAAAAAATCCCCAACTAATTTACTATACTTATGAAATTAAGACCCATTTATATTATTTCTGTAAATTTCTTCCATAATTTAAAAATAAATAATTAGTTCTTGGAGAGAAGAGCGGTAAAAATAAACGATCTTTTTATACATGTCGTCGTTAAGCGAGATTCAATGAGATTTTTTTTCCTTGATTGTTATTGTTCATTTCTTTTTCTTTTTTTTCAAGGCAAAGAAAGTCTAGGAATAGATTATCTCAAGAATGTCACCAAATTGGAGCCCATGATAGAAATCCATTTGGCATAAAATAGGATGTTTTTAACCTGAATTTCTATCATCAATTTTTTAAATATTAAAAATAGTATAATTTATGGGTGACGATCAAGAATTATGATTGTTTTACTTATTATATCATTTCATAATGAATAGAAAAGAAATTTAGAAACATTATAAGGTGAACTATAAATTGGATTTAGAAAAAATTAATTGTTATAACCAAGACGCTCATATTCGAATGAGTATTCAAGACTATCTTAAGGGATCCCTCAATGCTTTTGAGGAATTCTTAGCTTTTATAAAAAAAAATCGTTCTGATTCTTTTAACGATTTTATTATAAATCTTGAGAAACAATATGGCAACATTGACAAATACGATGTAAATTTAGATCTTCCAAATTCTCTTAAGATGCTCCATGCTAATCCTGAATTAATGGATAATTCCATAAATGCGCTCTTGTCTTTAATTAATTATCCAAAATACCAACTTGCTCCCATTAATAAAAAACAGCGCATTAATATCTTTGATTCCTTAAGTTCTTTTCCGTCCTTTGTATTATATTGGATAACTTCGCTTAAAAATATACTATCAAAAGATGAAACCCTTGAATTGTATAGAACATTTATTGATGAGATAACTCAAAAAGGAAAAAATATTAGTATGACAATATCTGACCTAGATGCTTATATAGAAGTTACTAAATCGTTTTTCAAGCGAACTAAAACCCATAAAGGTCTCATTGGAAAGTGTAGCAAAGGAAAAATAATCATCAAAATCACTAAATGCATGTTTGCTGATTTGATGGAACGAGTTAATGACGCTGAATTCGGTTATCTTGTTTATTGTCATCAGGATTTTATAGCTGCAAAAAATTTCAACCCTAATTTTATTCTTACGAGGAAAAAAACATTAATGCAAGGAGCAAATTATTGCGATTTCTGTTATCATGATTCTCGATATGATAAAAAAATAGAACATCCTCCTGAAGAATTTTGGGAGAATCTCTAAATATTTGGAATTTAAGATAATACTTTTCTATTAAGCGAAAATTAAGTTCAGAGACATTTTAATCATTCTTATTCC
>JAEOUI010000427.1 GCA_016839425.1 Promethearchaeota archaeon | reverse complement strand
ATGGGATTCTTAATTTAATACTAAATTTATAGATGTATAGGCATTTTTTATTTAAAATTCTATCTGAATAAAAAAAAAGATTAAAAATTAAGCTTTAAATTAATAATTTTTTCTCTTCTAAAATTTCAACCTGAATGGAAGGATCCTTTTCGTTCATTAACGACTTGAATTTGTTCAGGTCTTTATTCCAATTATGCATTGGAACAACTATTTTGGGTTTTATATCAAGTGCGCAATCTGTAGCCATGTCAAAATCCATGGTGTATGTCCCTCCACAAGGTAAAAGAGCTACTGTAATATTCTTGCTTGCTAACTCTTTCATTTCAGGGATTCTATCAGAATCTCCTGCGTGATAGATTTTTTTACTTTCTGTTTCTAACACAATTCCCGCACCCCCAGCGCTTTTAGGGTGGGTTTTTTTATTTGCAGTATATCCAGGTACGAGTTCGATCTTAAAACCTTTATGTTCGTAAGATTCTCCGTAATCAAGAATTTTCCCTCCAATTTTTTTTAAGTTATGTGCGAGACCAATTGGTCCGAGGACGATTGTATCTTCTTTTCTTAAGTTTTCAATCGATGGGAGGTCAAAATGATCGTAATGCCCATGAGAGGATATGACTATATCTGCCTTCATTTCTTCATCCTTGGGAATTTCGAATGGATCAATGTATACTATCGTACCTTCATTATTTACAATTCTAAAGCCTGCGTGACCTATCCATGTTATTTCCATTTAATACACTTTTGATGCGATAAAATTAATAAATAATAAGGCTTATACACTTAAAATTATGTGCATTATTATTACAAATAAATGTTTAGAAAGCGTTTTGAAGTTTATTTGTTTTCGAATTTTAATTCAGGAGAAGATAATCTTGTTTTTTTAGAAATTTTGTGTGTATCTATATTACCAAGATCTAATTCACTTATCCTTTCTATAAACATTCTATTTTCAAAAGTGGGTAATGAATTCAGAGATTTCACTTCTGGAATGGGATTAATTGAATTAATTCCTAATAAAACTTTATCGCGCATTAAACTTGGAAGAATATCCTCCTTTATTGATTGTTCATTGTTTTTTTTATTAAAATAAGGTTTCAAGGGGTTCTTACGAATATTTAACCGGTCTAAATCTTTGGGAGGAGTGATATGTCTGGAAATTCGACAGATAGGACAATTATTATCTTCTAAACCGTGTATGCATGCCATTTTTTAATCGACAAATTTTTTCCTTATTTTATTATAGTAATAATCTAAATGTTATAATACTTTCTCATTGTGTTTTAAAAGCATAAATATTACTTGAATATAATTTTAAGAATGAGTTTTTAAAAATTTAATTAACTGATCAAGCGCCCTTCCCCTATGAGAAATCTTATTTTTTTCACTTGTAGTTAACTCCGAAAATGTTTTATTAGGAATTTCATCAGGAATAAATATCGGATCGAACCCAAAACCTCCTGTACCTCTTTTTTGCTTCGAAACGCAGCCCTTGACTTCTCCCCTAAAATAATGAAAAGTTTGAGATGGTTGGAAATAGAGCCCAATAACGGCTTCAAAACGAGCCCTTGGCGATTCATAATCTCCAATCATCTTTAATATACCTTCATTACCTATCGTTTTAAACGCGAAGGAAGAATAAACTCCAGGAAAACCATTCAAAGGGTCTTCGACAAAGAATCCTGCGTCTTCAACAAAATAGGATTCTTTAAATTTTTCTTTCACGCTCCTTATTTTAAAATCTGCTACTTCCTTAATAGTGTTCGCCTGTATTTCAAGGGTATTTATGCTTGATTGCAAGAGATTAAAACTGATATTTTCGCGAATAAATGATTCCTGTACTTCGTAGAACTTATGTTCGTTTCCAGTGATGAAATATAGGGATTTTTTAATATCATTCATTGTAATAAAGATGTTATTTTTTTTTTAGAGTCAAAATCGCAAATTTTATTTTGCTTATTTTACTTTCTTACTTATCTTTTAAAATTAACACCATTATATATTGTTTAACAAACAAAATTAGTCTGTAGTAATATGGCTCGCATTCACTCTAGAAAGAAAGGAAAAAGCGGGAGTACCCGACCATCTAGGTTAGAAAAACCTGCGTGGGTAGAACGCTCTGCTAAGGATGTCGAAGAAGATGTCGTCAAGTTAGCCAAGAAAGGGCATACCAAATCAATGATTGGTACGATATTACGGGATTCTTACGGAGTTCCTTTGGTTAAAGTCGTTACGGGAAAAAAATTAAGCAAAATTCTCGATGAAAATAACATTGAATCTGCTCTACCAGAAGACTTAACATTCTTGGTTAAAAAAGCACTTAATATTAGGAAGCACATGGAAAATAACCATAAAGATCTTGAAGGAAAAAAAGGGTTACAAAGAACCGAATCCAAAATTTATAGACTGATTAAATATTATAAGAAAAGCGATGTGTTGGCTCCAGATTTCAAATACGATCCAGAGAAGATAAGGACGCTCGTTGCACGCTAATTGAAGATAACATAAAAACATGGAATGATATAAATGAGTCCAAAAGCTGCGAAAAAAAAAAGTACGAGGAAGAAACCAGATTTCCGAGAAAAATCGTGGTTTCAAGTTATTGCTCCAAAGAGTTTTAGTAATAAGGTTATTGGAGAAATCGTGGGTCTTGAAAACACCATCGTTGGAAGAACGATTGAAACTTCTTTATTTGATTTTACTGATTCTTTCAGAGATATTAACTTAAAATTAAAATTCAAGGTTATGTCGTTAAATGCTGAAGCAAAAACCTGCCAAAGCATTTTTTTTGGCCACGCCTATTCAAACGATTTTATCCGGTCCTTAATTGGTCGAGGTACGAGCAAGATACAAACGATCCAAAATATAACCACGAAAGACAAATACCTATTCCGAGTCACGACTATTTGCACTACGATAAAAAGGGCTCGTTCTTCGCAGCAAATTCTCATTAGAAAGATAATGAGAGAAATCCTGCAGGAATTTGCAAAATCTTATAACCATGAAAAATTTGTAAAAGGAATGGTCTATGGTGAATTTCAGCATCAAGTTCAAAGAATTGCCAAATCTATCTATCCTCTATCTAGCGCAACTGTAGTCAAAAGCAAATTGATCTCAATTCCAGAAGGAGGAGAAGATATGGAAGTTCCCGATGACGAATTCGAAATCGTTGAAATTGACATCAAGCGCTCAAGAAAATCTGAAATTCGTAGAAGCGAACGCATTAATGTCAAAAAACTCGCTCGTAAGAATTCGAACGCCCAGAAAAAGGCGGCGGATGAAGAAGACGAAGAAGAAGAAGAAGAAGAAGAATTTGACGAAGAAGAAGATGAAGAAGACGAAGAATAAGTCTATCTTTAAACTCTTTTTTAATTAATCATTATTTTTAATTTTCTAACTATTCCTTGTTCAGGATCGAAATAATAAACAGTATTTGGTGCTACATCTTCGAGCACTATGGTATGTGCACCAATCCAAGAATTCTCGCCAATAACTTTTCCACACATTATACTTGCGTTAATTCCCGTTTTTACTTTAGGGCCAATTATGGAGCCAAGCTTTCGTCGACCAGAATCTATCAAGTTATCGTTAATTCGAACTTTGATGTTTTTATCATCGAACCTTAGATTAGAAATCTTTGTTCCTGCTCCTAAATTTACTTTTTCGCAAATTATTGAATCACCAACATAATTAAAATGTGGTATTGCTGTATAGGATAGTATGATTGAATTTTTAATTTCTGACATTCCCACATGACAATTGTTTCCAATAAAAGTATATGGTCGTATAAAAGCGTTTGGACCAATTAAATTGTTGTTTCCGATAAAACACGGTCCTTGAATAGTACTTCCCGATTTAATAATCGTATTTTTACCAATAAAGACTTTTCCAGAAATACTTACATTTTCTTCAATTGTTCCCAATATTTCATCGTTTAAGTTATCTAATAAATAATTATTGGAATCTAATAATTGCCAAGGTAATCCAATATCGCTCCAAAATCCATGGTTAATTGAAAATCCAAGAAATTTCATCTTAAAATCTCTTATCAATATTTCAATCGAATCGGTTAATTCATATTCGCCTCTTACGGATTTTTTTGTGAGTTCAATTGCCTTAAATATTTTTGGATCAAAGATATACACTCCTGCGTTTGCTAAATTGCCTAATTTTAGTTCTTCTGCGGGTTTTTCAACTATTTTACAAACCATTCCAGAAGAATCTAATGAAATTATACCAAATTCTCTTGGATTTTCAACTTCTATAAGCGACACTAACCCGTTCGCATTGCTTTTTTCAAAATTCTCAACAATATCTTGAAAACTTTTCGTTTCAACGAGTAAATCTCCATACATCATTAAAAAGGAGCCCTCGTCGTTAATAAACTCCTTCGATAAAAAAGTAGCATGGGCCGTGCCAAGATGCTCGTTTTGAGTTACGTATTCGATCTTAATGCCTAAGGGGGCACCATTTCCAAAATATTGCTTTATCATTTCCTCCTTATAGCCAACAATTAATAGTATATCTTTGATTCCTGCTTCTTTTAAACTAATTAATGTATGTTCAAGTAAAGGTTTCCCAGCAATGGGAATCATCGGTTTTGGGCGAGAAGCTGTGATGGGTCTTAATCTCTTACCCTTTCCAGCTGCTAATATAACTGCTTTCATTGGAATTAATTAATGCTCCTAATTGTCAAAATATTGTGAAAGTTCTTCTAAATACTTGGATAAATGCTTATATGGTTTTAAATCACCGTT
>JAEOUI010000426.1 GCA_016839425.1 Promethearchaeota archaeon | reverse complement strand
AATATAATTACAAGGGATAATTCTTAATCTTTAAATAACAAGGAAAAATAAATGCAAATATGAACGAGTATTCTTCGGAGATATCTGGATTCCATAAGCTCTGTGTTGATGATCGATTAAAAATTATAAAAGAAAAAGTTGGTCTTAACGAAGAAGAGATTGCTATTCTCAAGAATTTTGGTTATTTTCAACCAGAAACAATGGACATATTCATTGAAAATGTAATAGCTAGTTTTCAATTACCTTATTCGATTGCGTGTAATTTTAAAATAAACGGGAAGGATTATCTTGTACCGATGGTTATTGAAGAGCCATCGGTCGTGGCCGCAGCATCTAATTTGGCAAGAATGGCGAGAAAATGTGGAGGATTTCATTGTGAAAAAATAAAGCAAGTCATGATTGGGCAAGTCCAAATAATGAATATTAGCGATATCGACCAAGCGGTAATAAAAATTAAAGCAAATAAGGAAAAAATCATTCAGCTTGCTAACGATCAAGACCCAATTCTCATTAAGTTAGGTGGCGGTGCCGTGGACTTGGAAGTCAAGTCTATAGAAACAATTAAGGGACCAATGGTAATCGTTCACTTGCTCGTAAATGTATTAGATGCAATGGGAGCAAATGCAGTGAATACAATGGCCGAAGCAATTGCACCGCTATTAGAGGAGTTATCTGAGGGAAAAGTGTTACTTCGAATTTTATCAAATTTGGCAACTCATAGAATTGCTAAATGCAAAGCTACTTTTGACAAGGATATGCTGGGTGGCCCAGAAGTTATTGAAGGAATACTCAACGCATACGCTTTTGCCAAAGCAGATCCTTTTCGATGTGCGACCCATAACAAGGGGATAATGAACGGAATCATTGCACTCACCATGGCAACTGGAAACGACACTCGAGCAATCGAGGCAGGAGCACACGCCTATGCTGCTTTAAATGGGTATTCTCCGCTAACCAGTTTTGATGTAGATTCTAATGGTAATCTAGTTGGCGAGGCGGAGCTTCCAATGGCTCTAGGGATCATAGGTGGTTTAACTAAAACGCATCCCTTAGCAAAAATATCCTTGAAGATTCTCGGGATAGATAGTGCTGAAGAATTGGCACAAGTCGCCGTGGCGGTTGGATTGTGTCAGAATGTGGCCGCATTAAGAGCTTTAGCGTCAGAAGGCATTCAAGCGGGGCACATGAGATTACATAAAAGAAAAGTAGAAAAATGTAATTAGAAAGGAACTCTTTAATCGAGCGTTATTAGATCTGTTTTATTTGCCTGATTTATTGCTTCTTTCAAGCGTTGCATCCAAGCGTGAAGTTTATCAATGTTGTCATAAACTGCTCTCTCGTCAAATCCGTAATCCACGATCTCTTCTACATTGTAATAATCTATGTATTCCTGTTCGATCTTGTGCCCTTGTTCGCTTAAAGATTGTTTTTTCTTATAAACAGGATTGATTGTTCTCCATTTTATGAAATCGTTAGCGTTATCAACAACATCAACTCCTTTCGCTTTAATTGGAATGCCCCTTTGAGCGTTCTCCAATTTTGGGGCAATATCGTTCTTTAGTACCAGGAGTTCTGGAATTGTTAATGTTACTTCCATTCCCTTCAAATCAGTCATTGTGGATTTAGCATTTTGATTTGTTAAAGATATCCTGAGAGCTAATTTCCGATCTTCTTCAATTAGACTATTAATTTTTTCGTTACATTCTTCGATAGTATAACTCCTTTTAAAATCCTTGATTGAACCGGGAATGGGCATGAAACTACCATCACCTTCTATTTTTTTCGTTTGATATTTAACGGAATCTCGACCAGCTAAACGAAGCCTGTTTATCCAAGTATCGAGCTCGGATGATATCTGCTTTCGTCGAGAAAAGCCGTCTCCTAATGTCATGGTCATGATTTTTCCTCTTAAAGTCCTCTTTATTATAATTGCGTCAGTTAGGTTGTCTTGGCTAGACGGTGCCAAATAAATTGGTGATACCAATATAGGATATCGATATAAGTCTATATTACATGTTAAGGTGGATTAGCTATCCTCCCTGTATACTAAATACGACAAAGCGTGCCTTGCGCAAAGGTATTCTTGTTGAATTTGTATAAATAATGACAGACAGTTTACAACCTTCTATTCGATCCTAACTGACGTTAATTTTAAGTATCTTTTATTTTAAAGGTTTACTTTTTATTTTCAATCTTGGATTAGAACAATCCTATTGAATGGAAATTAGCAATTGCAATTATAATAACCCTTCATCTTTCCAGTTATGAATAAATCTGAACATAATAAAATCAATCCGATTATGATGATCGTAAGTTTTAATTGTCTTATTTCTTCAGAAAGCGACGGAACTAGAAATAAAACCAAAATTGAAATAATAACTCTTCTATAACAATTTTTATCGTTATTGGTTTTAATATATTTATTTTACCCTTAGGTAATTCTCTAACTCAATTCGTACAATATATTTTTTTCACCTATACCTAATCAAACCCTTGATGAAGTTAATCAATAGTATTATATTAAAAATTGTTAGTAAGAGACATCTAAAAACAGGCTTTTTACCATTTTGTTAAAGGCTCTACATTCATTTTAAGCATCAAAATCGATAAGGTCGATAAGTATGATCGATTTAATTAATATATCACTCTTCATTGTAATTACTTAATAATTAACCTTTCACAAAACAACAAAAGTTAGGAATAATGTCAATAAAAGTAGGAATTATCAATTGTTCAAATTTTGCCAACGATTTGAACTGTTGCGCCTCGTGCTGTCTGGATGCAGCGAGAAATTGTACAGGTTTTTTTGAAAAATACAAAGAACAAGGAGGCGTTGAAGTCGTAGGGCTTCTTAGTTGTTCGGGATGTGCGACATTGATGGCACACGATAAAATTTTACGAAGAGTTAGGAGTTTAATACATGCGGGAGCGGAAGTCATTCATTTATCATCATGTATGAACAATATCTGCCCGTTTAAAAATAAATACAAATCTGTTATAGAAAACAGTTATCCTGACCTGAATTTAGAGATAGGTACGCACCCTGAATTAATCGACGATGAAAGTCAATTACCCCAATTCGCTGGAATGATAGTTGGATGCATTACAGCTCAGAACCAAGATATTGTAGAAATTTTGGATACGGCCGATGCGATTAACGAGGGAAAATTAAACCTAAAATCCATTAACGAGATGAATTAAAAATGGAACCTTTAATTAATGATGGCGTCGAAATACCCGCAATGAGAACCTTTTTGAGCGTTAAATCTCAAAAGGAAGAAGGCAAACCTGTTTTCGGTATTTATTGCTGTTACGCCCCTCTTGAAATTATATGGGCAATGAACGGTGTTGTCGCAGGTTTATGTGGAACTTCTCAAAAACCAATAGCGGATGCAGAAACTCACCTGCCTTCAAATTTATGTCCAATGGTAAAAGCTAGTTACGGTTTTGTTATTACTGAAACATGCCCCTATTATAATATGTCAGATGTAATCGTTTGCGAAACGACTTGCGATGGAAAAAAGAAAATTTTTGAACTAATTCAAGATAGAAAACCAACACATATAATGGAGCTTCCAATAAGTCAGGATAACGAATTAGCTCTAAACCATTGGATAAAAGAAGTCAAATCGTTTAAACAATGGCTTGAAAAACAATTCGACCTCGAAATCACTAACGAAGAAATCGAAACATCAATTAAAGAGGCAAATAAACGAAGGCAACTTATCTTGAAGGCTTACGAATACGCAAAACATAATCCCCCATATATTGCTCATCGTGAAATGAACGAGCTAATTGGATATGCTTTTTACGAAACTGGGGATAAAGCCGAAAAATTTCTCAATCAAGCACTTGAAAAACTTGAGCAACGTAAAAAAGAAGAGAATTATGTCTCTACAGGTAACTCACCAAGAATAATGATGACAGGCTGTCCAATCGCAGGTGACGCAGAAAAAATCTATAAAATTATCGAAGAAGCGAAGGGTACAATTGTGGTTTCAGAAGCCTGTAGTGGAATCAAACCAATTCTAGGAGAGATTGAAGAAAATAGTGATGATCCTATTAAAGCAATTGCCAAGCGATATTTTAATTTACCCTGTTCAATAATGTATCTGAATAAACGGCGTTTAGATCAAATAGATTATTTGATAAAAGAATTCAAGCCAGACGCAGTTATTGAAGTAATTTTAATTGCGTGCCATACCTATAATATTGAATCTTATACGATTGAAAAACATATAACAAAAAATCACGGCATTCCTTATTTAAGGATAGAAACAGATTACTCTCAAGGGGATATAGAACAAATAAGAACAAAAGTCGAGGCGATTTTAGAAAATACCAATCATAAATCGATTCAAATGGAAAGTGAAAAAGCTTAAGGTGGATATCTAATGGAAAAATTATTTGAAGATGATATTGAAAACCCAATGCTAAGATATTTTAACCACATACAAGCCGAAAAACAAAACGGGAAACCTTTAGTTGGTGTTTATTGCTGTTTCGCACCACTCGAAATTTTTTGGGCAATCGGGGCAAATGTGGCCGTTTTATGCGGATCTTCCGCCGATCCAATTCCAGCAGCAGAGGAAGATTTGCCTATTAATATTTGTCCGCTCGTGAAATCTAGTTATGGTTATGTGAAGACTGATACTTGTCCTTTTAATAAAATATCTGATGTTACAGTTGCAGAAACAACTTGCGATGGAAAGAAAAAGATGTTCGAATTGATCAAGGATAAAAAGCCTACTTATATCATGGAACTCCCAGTCATGCCTGGAAAAGAGGAATCGTTCGATTTCTGGCTGGAAAAGGTCAGAGATGTGAAAAATTGGATTGAACTGCAATTTAATACTAAGATTACTGATGAAATGATTGAAAAAGCCATTAAAGAAGCTAATTACCGAAGATCGCTCGTTTTAAAGGCTTATGACTTCTTAAAACCTCATCCTCCCTTTATGACAAACGATGAAATTATCGCATTAAGTGGTTATGCTTTTTATATCAACGGAAAACCAGCTCAAGATTCCATTAATCACGCTTTACAAGTATTAGATAAAAGAAAAATGAATAATGAAAGCGTTGCCTCTCCGATGGCTCCAAGAATCCTAATAACAGGAAGTCCAATTATGGGTGCTACGGAAAAAGTATATAAAATAATTGAAGATTCTGGTGGAATCGTTATTGTGTCTGAAGCTTGCAGTGGAATAAAACCATTATTAAGACCTGTGGAAGAAGATACGGGTGATCCCATAAGAGCTTTGGCTCATAGATATTTTGAGTTTCCTTGCTCTGTAATGGCAATGAACACGCGGCGTCTTGAACAACTCGATTATCTCATAAAAGAATTCAAGCCAGATGCTGTTGTGGAAATCGTGTTAATGGGATGTCATACCTACAATATTGAATCATATTCTATTCTATTCAAAAATATATAACAAGAGAGCAAGAGCTTCCATATGTTAAGATAGAGACTGATTATTCGCAGTCTGATTTAGAACAAATTCGAACGAAAATCCAAGCTTTATTGGAAACAGCAAAGCAAAAAAGAAAATTATCCGCAAAAGTGTGAATAAAATCCATTAATTTCATTTTTTAATTTTTTTTTTCCCTTTAGTTTTTGTTATCCTCACGCGCTTTTTTTTAAACCGAAAAATTGATTGGAAATGCTTCATTCATTGACCTCGTTATTTGCGGTGTACTCAAGTCAGGTCTTTTTTTTGAACCCCCGAACAGCGGATGAGTTCTTTAAATAAAATTGGCAGGATTGCAGTTGAGTTGATGCCCTCTCATCTCAAGAATCACTACGCCCTGCATTGGCAGCGAGCTTTCAAATTAAACTTGGGTAAGACCCGAAAAAGCAATCCAGTGCCCCGCAAACGACACCCTTAAAAAACATACGGGTACTAAACGCAACGGCTTCCGAGGGTCAGAGTAAGGTACGCGCCACCACGCAGATACCGTTCTGAGCGGAAGCCATCGAGTTTAGCCCATACGGTGATTAAAATATGAACGAGAAAGCATTTAAATTTTCGGTTGAATGGACAAGATCGCGATTTTTTTGCGGCATCGATGTCCATAAATACGAGTTAGCCGTTGCGATTTACTCGCAGGACGATTCCAGATCGGAATTCGTAAAGACCACCATCTTTACAACCGACGAAAAAGGCTTGGAGAGGTTCTGGAATTTTGTCAAGAAATACCAGCCCTCTGGTTTTGCAATGGAAGCGACGGGGATATATCACCACGTGATTTACAAGTTCCTGGTAAGGAAAAGAGCAACCGTTCGATGGTCTTTTACCATCACGGTAGTAAATCCCGCAGACGCCTCCGGCATCCCCGGAAGACAGAAGAACGATAAAGTCGATGCGCTCCACTTGGCAAAATATTTGTCCAAGGATCTCCTTCCGAACGGACAACCCATAATAGAGGTGCTGGAAGACCTCAAGGAGATTTTCAGGACCGCCGCACGTATTGAAAGGGATAGGACCGCTCTCAAGAATCGCATTAAAAAAACGTTAGATCGAGCGGGGATTCGACCAAAAAGATTAGATCTTAACCTGCAATGGACGCTCGAGCTTTTAATGTATTTCATCGACCACGATCAATCTCTGGGCACTTCCATCAAGCACATATTCGAAGACGAAGAACTCCTGAAACCTCATCGCTCCAAGATCGCTAAAAATGTGCAAGTGTTCGTGCCGTATCTGGATTCGGAGCTGACGACACCGCAGAGAGCAATTATCCGGCAAGATTTGGTCGAGCTGGAGTTCAAGACCGCAAGAAAAGCCTTAATCGCCGTGGAAATCGATAATGCGATTCTCTCCCGCCCAGGGCTTCGAAAACAAGCTCACGATATAGCAAGCATCCCCGGAATCTCCCCGTATTCTGCTCTTTGGATCCTTGCAGAAATCGGTTCGATCAAGCATTTCCCAAGTAGGAACAAATTTCTTGCGTATTGCGGGTGCGTTCCAAGGACTGTTTCTTCTGCGGGAAAGGTATATTCTGCCCACGTATCTCGTCATTCAAATCCCTTTCTTCGCACGATATTTTACAACGCTGCCGTGGTTCTAAGCAATCTAACAAAAGCACGATCTCACCTGAAGGATTTTGCCGTTCGCACCATCGAGAGAAAAGCATTCTATTCCGTGAAGCTTGCTTATTGCGTTATTGGGACAAAGATAGCCAAGATCGTGTACGGCGTTCTTTCAAAGGGCGTTTCTTACGAACCGTATTTTGAAGGAAGGGTGCGCCCTCAAATTCCCTCCGATTCCCTAAGGTTTTCCGTTTCAGACAGGGCAACCGTGCGTCGTGCTCGGAATTCTCTCAGAAGGGTTGCAAGGATCGAAGGAATGGAGGAGTTAAATATATATTCTGAAGAGCTTGTAAGGCAGCTGGACTTGGCATTACAAGGAAAAAAAGTTACCGTGATTTGAAGCGAACATTACCATGTTCGCAAGGATTTTTATTTATT
>JAEOUI010000589.1 GCA_016839425.1 Promethearchaeota archaeon | reverse complement strand
TTAATTTTTTTGCAAAATCGGTATGTATGTCACCCATTTTCGCATATTCAAAAGGATTTTGTATACTTTTCCAATTATATTCATATACTAATTTAACACCTTCATCAAAATTATTGACATCCCACGCAATGAATCCTGGACCCGGAAAACCCGACTTATTAACCACTAGGATTGTTAAAGGTGGAAGTTTTTCATTTAAGCAATAGTCTTGTATAATATCTAAAAAGTATCTTACTGGTCTATGATGTTTTAAATTTAGAAATCTTGCAATATCTTTATATGTAATTTTTTTATTTTGACTTGCACAACTTATTAAAATGTCCCAAGCTCTATAAGCACGCTCTTCTTGGTTGATAAGATCACTCATAATCAAAACTCCAACATTGTAATATAACAAAAATACTTTGCAAGTTAAATTTTTCGGTTTGGTTATATAATAAAATTAATAAGGAATAAAATTTAATTTTATTACGGTGATAGAATGAAAAGTAGAAATAACCATCTATTAATATATTATAATGAAAAAAGTGATTATAGAAAAAGCCATCCAGACCCGACTTTTGAAAATGAATGGTCATTTTGTGCTGGATATAGATTATTTAAATCAGGTGAAGGAAAGTATGTATTTTTCCATTCAACGAGTAAAGATCCAAAAACTAAAGAAAATAAAAGATATATTAAAGCTTATTTTCTTGTAAAGAATATTCTGAATGGTTATAGAAATCCAATAGTTAAAGAATTAAAAGGAGGAGCCAATCATGCCTTTGATATACCTAATCACTGTGTTATAATAGGTGATAAGGAAAAATCAAAGGTACTTCAAAAACCAATTGAATTTAATAAAGAACTTGCAAAAAAATTAGAATTCGATCCCCCTAAAAAAATAAAGTTTGATATTGAAAATGAAAATGGTCGAACACTAAGTGATTTAGAATGTATTTCTAGTGCAACAAGGAACTATAGATGTCTATCAGATTCAGATGTTGAATTGTTATTATCTATGGCATGAAATAGAAGATAACTTGACAAAATATAAATCAAAAGGTAAATAGCTTAAAGGTCAATTTATAACGAAGGCAAAAACATCTTCATAAATAAAGACATAATGAATTTAAAATAGTCGAGATGAATATATGAATAAAAATATTCCTGTAAATCCTAATATTATAAGATGGGCACGGGAATCGACGGGATACAGTATAGAAGACGTTGCTGAGAAGATTGGCCGTAAACATGTTACTGTCAATGTGGTTCAAGATTGGGAGGATGGCAATTCAAGTCCGACTTATCCTCAATTAGAAAGGCTTGCTTATGAAATATTCAAGAGACCTTTAGCTTTATTTTTCTTCCCTGAACCACCTGAAGAAGAAACCCCAAGACAGTCTTTTCGTACATTACCACAGGAAGAAATAGACTTCTTAAAGCCGAAATTGCTCTATCTGATACGTAAAGCAATGGTGTTTCGAGAGAATCTTAAAGAATTGTTTGACTATGTGAATCCAGCAAAAAAGAAGATATTAATCGATTTTGAAATAAAAAGCTCGGATTCTGTTTCTAATGTGGCGGTAGAGGTTCGGAATTATTTAGGTGTAAGTCTTAATGAACAGTATGCCTTAAAATCAACTGAAGAAGCGTTAAAATATTGGCGTAATCTACTTGAAGAACATGGAATTTTTATTTTTAAGGATGCTTTCAAGGAGGATGACTTATCTGGGTTCTGTTTGTATGATGATGTTTTTCCTATAATATATATCAACAACAGTCAACCAAAAATACGTCAGATATTTACGCTTTTTCATGAACTTGCCCATTTGCTTTTCAAGACTGGTGGGATTGATTTAAACAATGATGATTTCATTCGAAGTATGAGTGGGAGCAATAAGCGGATTGAAATATTCTGTAATAAATTTTCGGGAGAATTTCTAGTTCCCACTGAAGATGTTAAAAAACACTTACACAATACGAGTATAAATGACAATCTACTATCTGAACTAGCCAGAAAGTATAGCGTAAGTCGTGAAGTTATTCTTCGAAAATGTCTTGAACTGAGACATATTGACCATGAATATTATAATGTAAAAGTACTAGAATGGAAATATGAAAGGTTAAAAAATGAAAGTTCCGATTCAGGCGGCAATTATTATCTAACTCAAAAAGCATATCTGGGAGACCGCTATGTCGAAACAGCTTTCAATAAATATTATAACGGTTTTATATCAAAATTACAGCTATCTGAATATCTCGGAATGAAAGAAACTAATGTGTTCAAATTTGAGGACCACCTTTTAAGCAGGAGATAATGTCATGAAATACGTTTTTGACACTGGTCCTTTAATTGACCTATTCAGGCATTATTATCCTTCACGATTTCCTTCATTGTGGGAAAACTTTCATTCTCTTCTTGAAGATGAAGAGCTTATTTCGGTAAGAGAGGTTTACAATGAAATTAAATCTCGTGATGATACGTTGACAAGTTGGGCAAAAAAAGAAAAGGCCAGATTATTCTCGGAACCAACAATTGAAGAATTCCAATTTATAAGTAAGATATTCCAAGTACAGCATTTTCAAGGAATGGTTCGTAAGCAACAAATACTCCAAGGCAATCCTGTAGCTGACCCTTTTGTAATAGCCCGAGCTAAAGTACTTGATTGTCAAGTAGTAACTACTGAAAAATTCAGAGAAAATTCCGCAAAAATCCCCAATATATGCGAATATTTCTCTATTCAATGCATCAATCTGGAAGGTTTTATGGAACAAGAAGGGTGGACTTTCTAACCTAGATATTTTCAATTTTTAAAAAGTGCAATGAAAATAAGAGTAAAATGGTGTTAACAGATCAATCTGGCTATCACCTTATGGGAGCATAATTCCCCACACCCGCAGTCACCGGTATACCCCGTACAAAATGTACCGGGCCTGTATATAGCGA
>JAEOUI010000425.1 GCA_016839425.1 Promethearchaeota archaeon | reverse complement strand
GGAAGGCATTTTTGGAATGGGTATTGGGTTTATACTCGTTGTACAACCCTTTGTTGGGATTGAGAATTATTTCGACTTGAATCTCTTAATGATCCTAAAGATATGGGGATTATTATCAATATTCGAGGGCACTTTAAATTTAAGCCGAGGAATTATAGGAAACAGCAAACCACAAACCCATCAAATCATCTTAGGAGCAATAATGTGTTCGAAAATAACGGGCGCACTAATGTTTATATTCATGATCATCAATCCAGCGATGATCCCGTGGATTGATCCAAATCAAGTGCCTCCTATCATTACAATAAGTCCCGAATATTACGAGATTGCACGAGGGGTTGTTGGTTTAATCATGGCGTTATTAATCCTATCGACGATTGAAGAAGTCTACTGGATTGTGAAGTTAGAAAATTACAAATCCTCCTAATTTTATTCATTTTTCTTTTTAATCTAATTATAAAACCAATTTTTTTTAGCAAAACAGATTAAATAGAACAATTTTCAAATACTAAATAAATTTTTATTGATGGAATTTATCTTTTTGTAAAGAACCATTAAAATCAATTATCAAGTGAATTCCAAGAGGTCGTGTTGAATAATGGAAGAGTGGAATGATTTCATGGTGTTTGAACTTGACGAAGAGGGCAACAAGACCGAATTGAACCTCGATAAAACCATATTAGGAGATTATTTAACACCCCAAAAAGTATTTCTCATCTTATATCAAGAAATTAAAAGGATATATTTATGGAAGGGGGTTCGCTCGTCTGTTAGAAAGAGATTTTTAGGATCTAGAGTTGCTACGGTAGTTCAAGGAGATGTGATGAAAGCAGGCTTGAAACGTTGCAAGGTGGTCGCTGTCGATCAAGGAGAGGAGCCAGAAGAATTTTTAAATATTTTTGGTCTCGAATCGATGGAAATCAAAGAAGAAGATAAACTTGAAGATAAAAGATATTTTCGGAACATTGAAAAGGAAGAAATAAGAATAGCAGAGTTAAAAAATACGAAACTTGACTTGACAGAAAGTTCCAAGCTAAGTGAAATCAAGCAATTACTCGATCAGGATGAAAAAATTTTATGGATTAAAAGTTCTAGTGTTAATTTAACAGAGAATTGGCTCAAAGTCGTGAGCAAAGACAAAAAATATAAGACACGCTTGAAGGAAATTAGTGACACAAATGACATTGAGATAAAAAATCACGAAATAAGATATGTCCTCACGAATAAAAGAATAATACATCACCATGTTTTTAATCACCTTCTTGATTACTCCGACATTCCAAAATTTGCCCTTGAAGTCAAAGGCGATATTGTTCTTTTAGATCAACGAGAATTGAGATCGTTTGATATCGAGGAATCTGGGGATCTTTACTATGTTAATTTTCATATAAATCCAAAAAAAAAAGGAGATAATATCATTATCTTCGAAAATCTAATGATAAACGAATACGAGAACCTAATTCGCACGCTATCTTTGGATTTTCGATTTATAGCGCAAATCCCGGAAAAACTGAAAAAGATTTCATATGTCAAGATAAAAGAATAAAAAGCTTAAAGTTCCATTCATATCAAACTTTTTTAGAATGGATGCATTAATGTTTAACTTGTATGGTAAAATCTTGCGATAAAGATGCCCTTAAAACTAATAGAAGAAAATACGGAGTACACTTAACCTCTAAAAAACTTTTTTTAGATTTTATTTTTCCTGAGATAAAGAAAGAATTGAGTAATCATATCTGGGTTGATTTATTCGCTGGAGAAGGAAATTTGATACTTCCTATCTTAGATTTTCTTCCTCAAGACACTCGAGAATCGTTCTTTCGAGATCAAGTTTATTTATTTGATATTCAACCTAGCATGATAAAAAAATGCACGGAGAATGCCGTTAAATATGGGATTTCTCCCAAAATTGCAAAAAAAAAGATTATTTTAAGAGATAATCTAAGCAATTTTCCAACATTCTTAAAAGACGAATCTCTTCCTATATATCACATAACAAATCCACCGTATCTATATTTAGGATATATTCGAAAGCACGAGGAAACGCAGGGATTTTTAAAATATTTTGAAGGTCCCAACAGGGGGTATCAAGATCTATATCAGATCGCAATGATGAATGATCTTAATAACGAAATAAATGATCTAATTTACATCATTCCCTCTAATTTCTTGTATGGTGCTTCTGTTTCGAATAAATTCCGATTAGATTTCTTTAACTACTACGATGTGAAGAAAATGTTCGTGTTCGAAACAAAAAAATTTGAATTTACTGGTACGAACATTTGCATTGGTTTTTTTAGAAAAAAAAAAGCCAAGAACTTAGAAATCGTTAAATTTAACGCCTATAAATATAAAAATGGTAGTAATTGCCTCCAGAAGACTTATGAGCTCAATCCAGAATTTAACTATCGTGCTGGAGCTGAATTTGAAGAATTTATTAGAAATTATCGGTCAAGAAAGCCCCTTAAAGTAAAATATTATTTTAAAAAGGAAGATGTTGAACAAAATATAGGGGAAAATTCGATCGTAGCAATTGATGCGAATAATTACGAAAATAACGAATATAAAAAAATGATTCTTCAAGTTAATGACAAGTTGAAGCAAAAGATTACAAATAATATTTTATATATTCGCACGGTAGATACAGGCTCAATGGAAGGTCGAGTTGGTTTGGGAAAAATAAGAGAGGACTTTAATGTAGACGCAATCTTTGTTTCAGGAAGCCCATATAGGACGCATCCTATCCACATATTTCTCGAACCCGAACTTAACTTAGGAACTCAAGATTTATTGAAGGAATATTTTAATTTATTTTTAGAACATTTTAGAGAAAATTTGGATAGCGAATTTCTTACGACATACAAGTATTCGAACGCAGAATATATTAGAAAATATTTGGGTCTAACACAAGCAAGGAAATTAATTGAAACATTTCCATGGAACGAATTAAAGGATTCTGATAAAAAAGAGTTTAGTTTAATGATTCGCCAAGGTCAGCTTGTAGAAATCATAGAATATCTAAAAAATATAAAAAAAATTAGTTTATAGTTAAAAGCGGATCTCCTAGAATGGTTACTCCCAAACATTCTTCCCAACGATAGTATCCTAACGGTGCTGGTTGGTTTTCAGGATTGTGGAACCAAATCCTCAAGGACTCTCCAAAACACTCGTTTTCATTTAATGAATCGTAAAAAGGTTGGTAACAAGTCGTTCCTCCCGAGCGCGTCGAACCTACAACTACAAGCGTGTTATTGGAAAAAAGATATTGCGTCCCCATATTATTCTGAAAAGTGAAATCACAGGCATAACAGCAGTATAAATTGTAAAAAAGAGCATTTGTGTCAGCGTTTAAGATATCGGTGTAGTTCACTGTTTCCCAAGAGGAATACACTTCAAAATAATGCTCGTATTGCCAAGAATGTGCAAGTAATTGAACAAATTCGTATGTATGAGTGATTTGATCGAGAAAATCAGTTCGATTTGTTTGTAAATTATTAGATATCATTGTCACATTACTATAAGCAGTGAGTGCTCCAAGATATTCGGTATCCCAAGCAGACCAATCGTCTTCAATGTAGAGCAAGGCAGAATGTGGGCGATATAATTGTCCTGTACGATAAGCGTGGTTTTTTTGAAAATAATCTTTATATGCTTGGAGATGGTTTGTATTGTTTAAGGATTCGGGGCAAATACGACCAAGCCAAATTTCGGGAAAAATATCACCTGTTCCGTTGTT
>JAEOUI010000424.1 GCA_016839425.1 Promethearchaeota archaeon | reverse complement strand
GATGTTACTAATAGAATCGTAAAAGGAAGTTCTTTTAATATATCAATTGAGCTAATTATTAAAGATAATAATTTTTATCTTGATCATGGTATTAAACTATCAATCGATGATGTGTATCTCAACATTTCTTATGAACTTGAATACGAAGAAACATTGACTCAAATAAGCCTTTTTGTTAACAATGATAACATTACGGGCAAAAATTTCGCAGATGTCATTCGAGGAGAACCCATCAACATTACGGCCGTTTATACGAATCAATCTGGTGACATAATTGACAATGCAAATGTTTACATTATTGGACCTCCTGGAGTAACAAATTATTCGATGAATCAAGACGCATTTGGAAATTACTACACGGAAATTGACTCGGGAGCACTCGATTACGGAATTAAATACTTCACATTATACGCCAGCAAGTACACTTACGAAAGCCAGACCATCCCGAGTATCAGGATATCCGTAGTGGATAGGTACGCTTATATCAACAAGCTATATTTGAATCAAACGGATTGTACTTCGACAAATACCATCGAAAACTGGCCTTCGGGCGATTTACTCAACATAACGATCGATTACATAGATAATGAGACGGAAACCCCGATACAAACGGCAACTGTTAAACTTAAAGAAGGGTTGGTTGATGTCGGAACATTTTCAGAAGATCCAAGCGATCATTATTATTACTTCTTATTAGACACAACGGGAAAAGCAAAAGGCGCCTATTATTACACGATCGAGGCTAATAAGGACAATTGCACAGCAGATTATTTACAAATTACCGTCCTTATTGAGCTTAAGGACGCTCAAATTACATTACTTATTAATGGAACGGAATATTTCAATGACGACGCTATTAGCACAGACACCCTTGATCTGGCTTTAAACATCTCTATTGAATTTCGAGACACATCGGGAAATCATTTAGCAGCAGCCTCTCGCGTGAGATTATTCGTCGGCGGGGTGGCAACCTGGAATCTAACCGAAGACCCCCCGAACGAGATATATACTGAAATCGTAAACATTTCAGAGTTTACGGAATCTACGAATAGCATGAGCATCCTTGCCGAAAAGGATGGATACAAGCCAACAGACATAGACTTCATTATAATAGTAGAGGATGTACAAACAGTGCTAACGACGAATGTTTCGGATATACTCACAGTACCCTATCTTTCGAACTTTACGATACAGTTTAACTATAGCGAAGATGGAGGGCCAGGCATTTCCACAACCTATATCACACACAATTGGAATCCATCTATTGCCCATTTACAAGAAGTTTCTATGGGGACATACTTGCTAACATGCAATACTTCTGGCTACTCGCCAAATACCTTGCAATCGTTGAGGATTATAATCAATCCACCGGGTTACGAAGCACAATCAACGCTGATAAATATCCAAGTAGACGAGATTGCTACCGACGATTTGATCCTTTTAATTAACGGAACTCAAAGAAGCAACGGATATACGATCGATACTGATGTGTATGATACCCTAAATATTTCCGTGGAATTTAGATCTTCGGGTAAACACCTAGAAAGTCCCTCTTCCGTTAGATTATTCGTTGGTGGCGTGAATGTTTGGAACTTGACCGAAGATCCTAGCCACGAGATATATACCAAGATCGTGAATGTGATAGATTTCAACGATACGACCAATAGTTTGAGCATATTCGCCTCTAAAGTGGGATACATCCCGAATAGCATCAATTTTTTCGTATTTGTAGGGGAAGTACAGACGACTACGAGCGTTTTCTTAAATAACGAGAACAGAACAGGAGATCTAGATATTACCCTTCCTATGGGGCGCATTTTAAACATCACAGTAGATTATAGGGATCGATTCGGCATTCGTATTGAAAACGCAAGCGTGACCCTCGAATGTTCTAATCCAGTCTTGAACCTTGAATTTAGCGAAACAACGACTCATTATTATTATATTATCATCGATACGACCAATTTTATCGGCGAAGATCTCTCGCCACGCTTCCGTGTCATAGCAATTAAACCAAATTTCGAACGACAAGACGAAGATGTGTACCTCACGATAAGACAACGAAATGTCGAAATTATACTGATATCCGGGCAGGAAGAATACAATATTAGCTAGGGAGCAAATGCGAGAATACAATTCAGGCTCTTTGACACGGATTATAACGAATACATCGAAGGAGTTGTTGTGTATTACCGCATTTTTAGTTCTGTCTCGAGTGTCACCGATGTCAATGGCACTTACGAGATATACTTGAAGGACTTGCCCAGCGGATCGTACGAGCTGAATATATACAGCGGAGAGACGGATTATTACGGACAAGGCAATTTAGACATCACATTTAATGTCAAGACGCCCAGCGATGAAGCTTTCTTGTACACAATCATTCAAATATTGATCGTAGGAGGAATCGTTCTGGCCGTGGGATTCAGCGCCTACATTTATGCTTACCAAAAAGTTCTCAAGTACCCAAAACCCGTTAGAAAAGTCAGGAAATACAAAAACAACCTCAAGAAAAGAACATTTAAAGGTCCCGAAGTCGCCCCGAGAGAACAGGTCTTTGATAATCTATACAAATATAATCTCGGTGAAGTGGGAAAAGCAGTCAAAGTAAGAAATATGAATTTAAGCGCGATAGCCAAGCAACCCCTTGACAAGGCTTTAAAAAAATCGTCTGAAGGACAAGACACCCAAAAATAGAACGATTAATTTATTATTTATTTTCTTTTATTTTTTTTGTTATTATCGTTAAGCAATGCAAAGACGATAGCATTGTGAAATGTCCTATGTAAATTGATATAATCTTCAAGAACACCCTCTTGCGTGAATCCCGCCTTGATAAACATTCTCACGGCGCTAAGATTTTGAATTGCAGTGTGTGCCTCTAACCTGTGTAATTTTAAGTGATTAAAAGCAATAATTTTAACGAGTTCAACGACACGCCCTCCAATTTTACGATTAAAACAATTAGGGACCAACCAAATACCAATTTCTGCTCTTTGATGAACCCAATTAAGGTTCCAGAGGCTTGTACAACCGATCGTATTGAAATTCTCGTTGTTGAAAAGTTCGACGACATAAGTAAATTGTGAATATTCGTCCCAATACTTGAGATAGCTTTTTATCAGGCGCCGAGAGTGATCCATAGATAATAAAGGACCCAAGGATAAATACTCGTTTACTTTTGGGATATTAAGACTTTCATACAAGAATTTTGAATCATCTTTTGTGATTTTTCTTAGGAAAACGGTTCCGTCGTCAATAGTTTCTACGATGTCTATATTTAACATTTGAATGTAAGAATAAAAGAGTAATGCTTAAAAATGGTATCGTCTATATTAGAATAAATAAAAAAAAGGGGATATGATAAAAAAATACTTTAGTATCCCTTGTATTTGGGAGTGTCGCGAATTTTCTTTGCTCCTTTACAAACTGGACAAGGAGAGCCATCGTCCGCTGCTCCTTTTCCATCGCATTTGGGACAGGCCACGCGCCTGTTAAAAGCGTTGATTCCTTCCATAACATCAGAGGAAGCGCTATTAAGTCCAAAACCGATTTGCTCGAAGTTAAGTCCAACAGATAAGGCAGATTGAGTTCCAAATTTTACGGCTTTTTTAATTACCATTAAACTTGTCGTTGGAAGTTCTCCAAGTAATTTAGCTTTTTGGTGGACTAATTTTTCGAATTCTTCTCCAGGTTCAGTCAAGTAAGACACATACCCCCACTCGTACATTTTCTGGGCAGACACATTTTCTCCGAAATAAATCATGTTCATTACTCTTGCTTGTCCAAGGTGTCTGATCATTCTTTGAGTACCACCGTTTGCGGGAAAAATACCCCTGTGAATTTCGGGGAATCCAAAAACGGCTCTATTAGTTGCGATGATGATGTCGCAAACTAGAGTCAGCTCGCATCCACCACCAAGGGCAAATCCATCAACGGCAGCAATGAGCGGTTTTGGAAACGCATCAATGATGTTGTAATATCTGAGTTTTTGTTGCATTGACAACATCATATCGCCCACTAGATTAGGCTGTATTCCATCCCCGAACCCTCCAGCTAAATCAGCCCCAGCAGAAAAAGCGGGTTTTTTCGTGAAATCTTTCGTGCCTCGAAGCACCACGCATCGAACAGATTTATCGATTTCCAATTTTTCGAGAGCCATATGGATCTCTTTCACGGTTTTTGTCTGCAAGGCGTTCAACATATCAGGTCGATTTAATTCAATGACGGCGTAATTTCCGTCAATACCGTCTTTCGGTAAGATTACTTTAATATGCTCGTATTCAACCATTTTTTTTCAACCTTTTAACATAAATTAGTACAAATAATTATGGACAATTAATTTTAATCTTCAGTAGAATTAATAACTTTCAAATTTCAATGGTAAACTTAACGATGTTAACTTTCAAAAATTCCATATTTATAATTTTTATTAGATTAGAATTAAATTAAATAGTAAAAAAAAAGTATTGATGCATCTAGTAGATTATTTTTTCATTTCCAAGAATTTACCAGATTTCATCAAATCAATTGGTTTAAGATATTCTTTTCCAGTTTGTTCTGCTATTTTTTCCAATAATGCTGACCAAGCTTCGTAATTTTTCTTTCCTGCCCCAAAAGGACCAGGAACATTCATGCCCGCCATGTTCGCATCGTCAATTACTTTAAAGCCGCTTGCGATCCCTTCTTCAAGAATACGACAACCTTCGTTTAGCATTATTGCAAAGGTAGTGTTGAGATCAAAAATTCCTGCAGGTTGTGCATCTTTAATGCTTGCCATAATGGCATCTCGACCCTTTGTCCAATCGTATAAACCTTGTTTGTTGCCTTTATTTCCTAGATTACCTTTGGAATATAAGTCTTTTATTACTTTGCCAGGTTCAAAGTCGGGAGATAAAGTTTTTTTGTAGTATTCCATAATATGCACCGTGGTGTCAATGCCCACGAAATCCGTCAAAACGCATGGAGGCATTGGGGCTTTACCACCAGTGTCAGCGTCGATCTGTGCACAAGATTTTCCCTCTTCAGCGGCTTTGTCGAAGACCCAATTAAGATAAATCTGAACTGGAGCATTTAACCTGTTTACGATGAATCCTGGGCGGTCTTTTAGAACTTCTGCTATATAGCGTTTTCCTTTCAGGCAGGGGAGTTTTTGACAGACATCCATGGCTACTTTCATCGTTTCATCTGAAGTATCGTCGCTCTTGATAACTTCTACTAATCGCATCAAAGGCACGGGATTAAAGAAGTGAATTCCGCACACTCTATCAGGAGCACCGCAATCTTTACCAATCTCGGTAATGCTCATTGTCGATGTATTCGAACCAAAAATGATATGGGAGGGCCCGTTATCCATAACGGTTTTGGCAACATCTTTTTTGATTTCCATTTTTTCGATAACCGCTTCGATTACCATATCTACATCTTTTACAGCTGAGGCCAAATCTATTGATTTCGAGCATTTTGCCAAAAGGGAATCAGCAGTAGCTTCACCCAAAGCTCCTTTTTCTTCAAGCTTTTTTAAGCCAGCAGCGATGCCATTATATCCGTTGTCAACGAATTCGTCCTTGATGTCAACGAGAACAACACTATATCCTGCCATGAGCGAAACCTGAGCAATTCCGCTACCCATCAATCCAGCACCGACTACAGCTATTTTATTTACAACCATTTTTTATCACTTAAAACTTCAATTAAAATAAATTAGAGTTATATATAATATAGTCAACAGTGCCTAATAAGTTAAAGGATACACCTAAGAGAAATAATCTAATTATACTACATTATTCTTAAAAGTAATATAGTAAAAAAAAAATAATATATTTGATATTTCAAGCCATATCAATAAATTTGCCAGATTTCAAGGTTTCAACTGGTTTAAGATAGTCTTTTCCCGTTTCCTCGGCAATCTTTTCTAAAAGAACGACCCACTCCTTATATTCTTTCACGCCTCTTTCAAAAGGCCCTTGAGTGTTCATTCCTGCCATATTAGCATCGTCTATAACCTTATAACTCTTAGTGATGCCCTCATCGAGAATTCTGCATCCTTCGTTCAACCTGATTGCCATTGAGATATCGTCGTTCAAGATACCCGCAGGTTCTGCCTCTTTAATGCTTGCCATAATGGCGTCTCGACCGATTGTCCAATCGTAAAAGCCTTTCTTGTTTCCCTTGTTTCCCAATTCTCCTTTATTGTACTTCTCAGAAAGAACCTTACCAGGTTTAAAATCAGGAGATAAAGTCTCTTCATAATATCGCATTCCATGGACCATGGTATCAAGTCCAGTAAAATCAACGAGCACGCAGGGGGGCATTGGCCCTTTTCCTCCAGCATCTTTATCAATCTGCGCAGGAGTCTTTCCTAATTCCTCTGCCTTGTCAAAAACATGACTGAGATAAATTTGGACGGGACAATTAACTCTATTTACGATAAATCCAGGTCGATCTTTTAAAACTTCAGCGATATATCGTTCTCCCCTCAAACAAGGAAGCTTTTTGCTTACTTCTATCGCAGTCTTCATGGTCTCCTCAGATGTATCGTCACTCTTGATTACTTCAATCAATCTCATCAAAGGTACGGGATTAAAGAAGTGAATTCCGCACACTCTCTCGGGAGCACCACAGTCCTTACCAATTTCGGTGATGCTCATCGTAGAAGTATTCGAACCAAAAATGATGTGAGAAGGGCCGTTATCCATTACGGTTTTTACGACATTCTTCTTGATATCCATTTTTTCTACAACAGCTTCAATAACAAAATCAACATCTTTCACGGCAGAAGCAATATCGGTCGATTTTGTGCATTTGGCCATAATGGCATCTGCGGTGACACCACCTAAAGCTCCTTTTTCTTCAAGCTTTTTCATACCGGCCATTATACCATTGTAGCCATTGTCAACGAACTCGTCTTTAATATCAATGAGGACTACATCGTAACCCGCCATGAGCGAGACCTGAGCGATACCACTTCCCATTAGCCCAGCTCCAATTACAGCTATTTTTTTTACTTCCATTTTAATTCAACTCTAAATTTTAGGTTAGTATAAAATCGTTTTATATCAGTAATAAGATATATTAGTTAACAATGAACATTAAAATTTTAAATTTGAGATTTTATAGTCAGATTCGTTTTAACTTAAAAGAAAAAGAAAAAAAGATAAATTGCGATATGGTATTACGCCATATCTACAAATTTGCCAGATTTCATCAATTCTACGGGTTTTAAATAGTCTTTTCCCGTCTGTTCGGCCACTTTAACTAGTAAATCGCTCCAGGCTTGATATTTTTCAACACCTGCGACGAAGGGACCAGTAGTGTTCATTCCCGCCATGTTCGCGTCATCTATGACCTTGTAGCCACTTGCAACGCCTTCTTCTAGGATTCGACAACCTTCGTTTAACATAATTGCTTGCGTGACCTCAAAATTGTAAAGTCCTGCAGGTTCAGCCTCTTTTACGCTTGCCATGATGGCGTCTCGACCCTTTGTCCAATCGTATAAACCTTGTTTATTGCCTTTATTACCCATATGTCCCTTATCGTATAATTCTTTGATGACCTTACCGGGCTCAAAGTCAGAAGATAGAGTTTGCTTGTAATATTCCATCACATGTCGCATTGTGTCAATACCAACAAAATCTGACAAAACACATGGAGGCATGGGAGATTTTCCACCGGCATCAGCGTCGATCTGGGCAGCGGTCTTACCCTCTTCGGCGGCCTTATCGAAGACCCAACTTAGATAGATTTGTACGGGCGCATTTACTCTATTTACAATGAATCCAGGACGGTCCTTCAAGACCTTCGCGATATATCTTTGACCCTTCAAGCATGGTAGCTTTTGGCACACTTCCATTGCCACATTCATCGTATTTTCTGAAGTATCATCGCTTTTAATAACTTCTACTAATCTCATCAAGGGTACGGGATTGAAGAAGTGAATTCCACACACTCGATCGGGAGCACCACAGTCCTTGCCAATTTCGGTGATGCTCATCGTAGAAGTGTTTGAACCAAAAATGATGTGAGAAGGCCCGTTATCCATAACGGTTTTAGCGACTTGCTTCTTGATATCCATTTTTTCAATAACCGCTTCGATTACTAAGTCAACATCTTTTACAGCGGAGGCCAAATCTATGGATTTCGAGCATTTTGCTATAATGGAATCTGCAGTGGCACCCCCTAAAGCTCCTTTTTCTTCGAGCTTTTTCAAGCCGGCAGCGATGCCATTATATCCGTTGTCAACGAATTCGTCCTTAATGTCAACGAGGACTACTTCGTATCCAGCCATGAGCGAGACTTGAGCAACGCCACTCCCCATCAAACCTGCTCCAACTACAGCTATCTTATTTACAGCCATTTTTTTTCAACCTTAATATTATTTAATTTTTTGAAATTAAATTACGAAATATAACATGTAAGTAAATAAAAAATTGATGATCCAAACCACACGAATTTGTTTTCAGAATTTTAAAAATGATGATCCAAACGAGATATTTTTTAAAAAATTAGCAAATTCTATTTTTTTTTTTGTTCAGATTAGTGAACAAGGTTCACTCAATTTTATTGTGAAAAGAAAAAAAGGACAAAATTGCTGATAAAGAAGATCTCTTCTATTAATTAATTTTATAAAACAACATTTCCTCGACACAGGCATCTTGTTCTTCGTCATTTTCGAGAAAATTGATTTCTACTTTTCTTATCTTATCCCCTATTAGGTTTTTTAAAGCAACCTCGTAATATCCCTTGTTGATACGGCAAAACGCCCTTCCAAATTGAAGCTTTTCTCTTTCTTTAAAGGATTTTCTCAGAAAACAATGGTTTTGGATCAATATCCTTATTTTTTCCTCGTCCTCCGTGATCTCTTTTAGTTCGATTGAGTAAAATTCTTTTAATTCAAGAGTTAATATTTCAACCGATTCTAATACATCAAATTCGTCCTTTCCATACTTGGCCTTTAGCCTTTCTGATATTGTTTTTCCAGGACCAGCACCGACTTGGTATAACATCGTCAGCAAGCTATTTCTCCCAAATAAATCTCTTACTTTTTCCACGATTGATTCGGCGATTATTTCGTATCCCTTGAGCGTGTTCAGGTTTGAAGGAGGGTTTTTAATTTTTTCATTAATTTCTTCCATGCTCACTCGTTTACTCCATGAGAAAGAATCATTTCCTATTAATTAATAGAACGGCTAATTTATTTTAAATTTATTTTTTATTTTTGATAGTTACGCGTCTTAATAGCTAAGAAAATACTTTAGAAGTAAAGCGAAATATTAGCAATTCTCGTTCAAATCTTTTATTTTATGGAGCATCAATTTAATGTTCTCATCAATCTCTTCCAAGACTTTAAAATAAATTTTCCTATTAGTGTAATACGGGTCTATAATGTCCCCTTGGGCGCCATTAAACCCTTTTAATGTTTTAAGATTTTCCTTGATTTTTTCAACATCACTAAATTTATTAAGAAGTTCGTCTATATGACGTTCCTCCATTGTGATTATTAGATCTTGTTGGGTCAAAAGTACTTTATTCACGATTTTTGGTTTAAAATCGTTGTGTATGATCCCCTTTTTATCAAGGTATTCTTGCGATTCGGGTTGCATGTATGTAAAAGCGTTTATAAATCCCGCGCTATCGAAATTTAAATCAACTCCAAGGCGTTTGGCGTTATACTTTGCGAGATATTCTGCAGCTGGACTTCTAGCCGTGTTTCCAGTACAAATAAATAGAATATATTGTATTTTATCAATCATTCTAGTATAATTGTATTGCTTGATTTTTATTCATATCTGATTCACATGTTCCTTCTCAAGAACTAATGTTTATATGAGATTTTCATTCAATTAATATATAAAATTTGAACATAATCAAATTTTAAAAGCTAATACAGCATTAGAAATTTTATAAGTAATTTAATATTATTTTTCGCATAGTATGTTCGAGCTTATCTTATGGATAGTATTATTTATTGTTGGGTATGTGTTTATTTATTTTGCTGCAGATGTATTTTTGGATAATCTAAAAGAAATATGTGTCTTATACGGAATATCTCCTTTTATTTCAGGAGCATTAATTCTTGGCATTGATCCTGAGGAAACTATTGCATCGGTTGTAGCTGCCATCAATGGACTTCCATATATTGCCATTGGAAATGTAATTGGAAACTCAATTATCGCTTTAACCCTTAGTTTTGCAATCCCAGCTTTTTTTTATAAAACAGAATTTAAATCCGTCCCTCAACATTATTTTACGCTTTTGT
>JAEOUI010000423.1 GCA_016839425.1 Promethearchaeota archaeon | reverse complement strand
GTCCTACAAGATAAGGAATGGAGCATTTCAAGCGTTTTATTCAATTTGTCCCATCCTCCCCTAATTGTTGGGCGGCAGATTTTCTTATAAGATTGCTCGTCGTACGCTGGAAGGGTCACATACAATTGAGAGGGAAGTACTTCGAGTTGCTCTATCTTCTCTGGTAAGGTGCCATTGGTAACGATAAAAGTCGTCATATGTCGTTTCTTAAATTCTTCTACATATTCACTCATTCTGGGATATAAAAGCGGCTCTCCATCGAGCGATATTGCTGCGTGTTTTGGGGTGAGTGCTTCGTAATGTGCGTTCATGATATCCTCTGGAGTTGTTAATTCCCGATCGACCAGTTCCTGTACCTCTTCTCGTGATTCCAAGCAGCAAGAGATATCTCCATCGAGTTCGAAATTCTGAAGTGTGATATCCGTTGGTCTAATAAATTCTCGATTCTTCAGTAGGGTAAATCCGCGCTCTATTTTAGTCTTGCTTGCGTCCAAATAATCGTACATCGACTTTACATTTTGCCGTTCCTTGCTTTTTAACATGAAATGGATGATGTCGATCATTATCTCGTAATTTTCGAGATATCGTTTGAGTGGGAGGTGGTTTTTCACGATGTCTTGTTGTTGCTTGATCATCTCGTCAATGACAAGTTTTGGATCGTCGGGTTCTACGATAAATTCGTTTCCCAAGGCTCCTGATTCCACATCTCTCCAGCAAAAAACGCATTGATGGTTACAAAACGGTATGGAAGGCGTATTTTGAAGACATAAGTGGCTCTTTACTCCGAAAACGCCCTTGTAGCAATTTCTATTATCTCGCCCGGTCATGAGTCGTTGCTCAAACCAATGACACGGTTTCACCGCAGAATGCTTGTTTTTCCCCACGATCCGATAGGTTGTTTTCGTGTAGGCTTCCACGAATTCGTTCGTTATCTTGTTGTCCACAATGAACGGGCTCATATAATGAAAATATAATACAAAATAAGATAAAAACACCTATTAAAAATTATAAGTGTTTTTCCAAATTGGCTTGTTTGCAAGCTTTAATTTTTTTAAATGTATCATTGTTCCAAACCACAAATAAATCATTTAAAATATATTATTTTAAAGCATAATAACATCTCTTTGGAGAATGAGCCTTTCCTTCCTCACGCAATTCCTTGATAATGTTTGAAACTTCTTTTGAGTCGATCCCCGTCTCTTTTGCGATATCTCCTGGTCGGAGGGGCCTGTTTGCCTTCTTAAACGCATCAATTACTTTATCTTTATTGTTCATGTGCATTCAAAATGATTAAACATATAAAATGCTTTTGATTTGTATGTTTTATTCAGCTTAAAACATATCCGTTCTTATCCTGCACGATTTTATTCATCTTAAGGAGTTTATTGAGATGATATTGAATCATAATTTCTTCGGCAAAGATTTCATAAATTTTGGCCTTACTATAGGTCTTATATATTATACTTTGACCGCTAAAATCGCTTACATTTTTAGAACTTCGTTCGGAAAGGCCTGAAAGGATTGTATCGTCTCTTTCGTAAATCTTTGATAAATAATCTTGGAGTTTGGATTTAATATTCTTGGATCCTTCTATTACATTTGTATGGCTAGTAAAAGCATGATCAAAACGATCGTCTATTAGTTTGAGAATTGAATTCTCAAAGGCCTCAACGCTCGAATCTAATGCCCCGTACCACGGTCCAAAATCGGAAAGGTCAATATCTGCTAGAAATATAATTTTAGAGTTTTTTTCTCGAAAACAAGAATGACCTGCACTATGACCAGGAGTGTGAATTACTTGAAGTTGATAACCCCCATCAATAGTGAACTCGTCGTTATCCATAAAGACAGAATCGACTTTCGTATTTTGACAATTTAACATTCTCATTACTTCTCCGTAAAAATCATTGGAAGCCGGATCGTGCATTTCAAAATGATCGGTCATTTTAGATATATCCTCAACGACGGGCTTATCGGTGGGATGGCTCCAAAACCTTGAGTTTTTAAAAAATCGATTCCCTGAAATGTGATCCTCGTGCCAATGACTTAAAAGTACATTGGTTATTCGATATCGTTTTTTAAGCTCGTTTATCCTATTAGGTGATATTCCCGTATCTACAATGTAATCTCCTACGAGGAAGGAATTTGAGTAGGGATATCTTCCTTTTTCCTTTCCTTCAACATAGTAAATATCTTGAAAATCTTCTGAAATTTTTATTGCGATGTTTTCCATTTCTTTATCACTCTTTTATGGATAATATCTCCCATAATTGATCAAGATAAGACATAGCCATTTTGCTTTATTGAGACTTTTCCTTTCTTAATTAGCTTGTCTAAGTGATATTGAATCATTATTTTTTCTGCCAAAAGCTCGTAGTTTTTCATGATTCCATAATTTTTATATGTAATATTTTTGTTTCTGAAGTCTTCTATGGATTTAGGTTTTCTTTCGCTTAGATATGAAAGTATGGCTTCGTCTCTGTTGTGGATTATTGAAAGAACTCCCATTAAATTTTCTTTAATTATTTTTGACCCAATTATTATTCCTGAGTGACTCGTAAACGCAAATTCAGAGTTTAAATTCATCAATTTTTCAATACTTTGCTCGTATTCAATTACATTTGAGTCTAATGCGCCATACCAGGGACCGAAATTCGAAAGATCAATATCCGCTAAAAACAAAATTTTTGAGATCTCGTCGTAAAAACAACAATGTCCGGCAGAATGTCCTGGTGCGTGAATTATCCTTAAATGAACATTGTCATCTTTTATAATATATTCACCACCATCAAAAACAGAATTAACTTTGGTGTTTTTGAGATCTAGCATGTTCATTATTCCCTCGTAGACGCCTATCGTCTGAAGATCTTCAACTCCATAATAAATATCCATTTTAGCGATATTTTCAATGATTTCCTTATCCTTGCAATGGCAATAAAAAATAGCATTATTAATATATTTATTTCCAGAAATATGGTCCTCATGCCAATGACTAAGAACCACATGTTTGATAGAATGATCTTGTTTTAATTTTTGAAGGAATAGTTCAGATATTCCAGTATCAAAAAGATAATTTCCTATGAGCAGGGAATTCGAATAGGGATAACTACCTTGATTTTTTCCCTCAACAAATAATACTGAATTGTAATCTTCTGAAATAACTCGTGCGATATCGTTCATGATAAAAATATTTGTTAAAATGTTGAATATAATAAAACGAATCAATAACTTTTTGCTATATAGACCGTACAAGTTGCGGGTTCCCCGCAATTAATACAGGTTGCAAATTCGTGCTTTTCATTGTCAACGCGCTTGCCGCGTACGAAACCACCAAGATCTTTCTCAATTATTTCCGCACATCGTTCGCCGTCTTCTTCGATCGAACAAAAACCACAACATACTATCTTTCCTGACTCTAAAGCCTCTCTTGCGGAATCGAGCTCGTGGCATGGTTCTATCTGCTCTTCAAAATCCAGGAGCTTGCTCTTTTTCAACTCTAATGTGTAATTTGTAGCCATTTCAAGCACTTTTTTCTTGAGTTCTTTTAAAGGAACATTAGTTTTATTCCTATCATATCTTCTTATCACGACAGCTTGATTATTTTCCAAATCCCTTGGACCAATTTCTATCCTGATAGGAACACCCTTCATTTCCCATAAATACCTTTTACTACCAGGAGAATTATCTGAATCGTCTAACTTGGTTCTAAAGTTTTCTTGGAAAATTTTTATGACTTCCTTACATTTATCGAGTACGATTTTTTCTTTTCCCTTATATAGAATAGGAATTATTACTATCTGGATTGGAGCCAAGTCGAATGGTAATATCAATCCATCATCGTCTCCCAAGTAGGCAATCATTGCCCCGTAAATCCTGCTGATGGCGGGTCCGTAGCAAGTAATGTATCCGTATTTTTCTTCGCCATCCTTGTCGACGAACTTCACATTAAAAGGTTTCGAAAAGTTCTGGCCGAGATAATGCGTAGAAGGCAGTTGTAAAACCTTGCCGGAACCCATTAACGCGTCAGCAGCGTAAGAATTGACGCTCCCCGCAAACTTGTCCCATTTTGGCCTTTGAAAGAAGATGATGGGAATGCAAAATTCTTCTTGAATCATCTGATAAGTCATTTCCATATCTTGATGCACTTGTTGCATTGCTTCTTCTTCGGATGCAAATACATTGTGCGCTTCTATCCAGTGAAATTCTCTGCCTCGAAAAAATGGCCTGGTCATTTTTCCTTCGTAGCGCCACACTTGACACGATTGGTATCGCTTGAACGGGAGGTCGTTGTAGCTTCGTATCCAGTAAGAATACATCATATAAAGAGCGGTCTCACTCGTGGGTCGCAAGGCAAGGCGTTCACTCAAGGGTCCAGAACTGCCCGCTTCGGTCACCCAAAAAACCTCTGGAGCAAAACCTTCCACGTGATCAGCTTCCAAGTGAAAGTTCCGTTCGGGGATCAAGGAAGGCATAACTAATGGAAGGTGTCCGTTCTTCTCGAGTAATTCTTCGTATTTTTGATACATTTTTTTTATAGTTATCGTTGCCCAAGGGAGATAACACACGAATCCCTTGATGTTGTACCTAATATCTGCCAATTCGCACTTGGTTAATACATCTGTGTACCACGCAGAAAAGTCTTCTTCTTTCGATACAGTAATTCCCGTGATTGGCGCGTCTTTCTTCTTTTTAGCCATTGTAATCACTATTGAAAATTAATCCAAAATTAAATATTTAACGCATGACTATGCTAAACATGAGCAAGAGGTTGATAAGTGAAGAAATTGTTACCGCCTACAAGAATCGACTCGATAGTATGAATAAATACAAATTCACAGAAGAGGGGGATAAACTTTACATTTCAAAAATGGTGGCCGAGACAGAACAGGTTGAAAATCTTCATGTTCGAACAAAAATCGGAGATATTTCGATTGAATGCGATGCACCGAGAGAATTGGGTGGATCAGGCACGATTGCCACGGCTATGAACCAATTACTCGCGTCTTTTAACAATTGCCTCCAAATTTCTGCGTTGCTGTATTTTACTTTTGCTAATCTCGAAATTAAATCGCTGAAAGTCAAGGTTGAGGCAACTTACGACAAGCGAGCCGTTTTAAACCTTAAAAATGCGCCATCTCCCGGATTTTACGATTATAAGATCATATGGTTCATTCAATCGGACGAAAACATCCGAAAGATCAAACAAGTTCTCAAGAAAGTAGAAAAAAATTGTCCTGTTAGAGGTTCCCTCGTGAGTCCGAAAAGATTTTCTGAAGAGATCGTTCTAAACTCTTGAATTAAGCCTTCGTTTATATTCAAAAATAACAGGCTTTTTAAAAATCCAAAAATCTTTAAAAATGGGCATTAAAATCGAATAATTCACATTTTCCATCCCACGATGATCTTCTTTGAAAGTCATTTTAATTAAAAGAAAAAAAACGAAGAAAACTATTGCACTTTTATACCAGATCCCTTTAAATAGACGCGAATGAGTTACAAATATAGAAAATACACTTTTAACACATCAATAGCATGGAACTATATAAGAAATCATACAAAGCAATTTTTTTTGGTAAGAACGCCAGAAAATGGAAGATCACGAGATATTCAATGGAAGAAGTTCTGAGAGAAATACTTGATTATGTGAACGAGGGGGACGAAGGAGTGGTCGAGATTCATGAAATTGATGTAAAAACTAAGGTCAGGAAGATTGTCAAGCGAATGACTATAGTAAACGAACTTAGTCTCACTCCTAAGAAGGAACTCCCTCTAAATTTTTAGTTTTAGTTATAAAGCTTTTTTTTCAAAACACGCTTATTTGATATTCAATCATTTTAACAATATCTATGGGGCAATGTATTAATCTTGCTAGATAAAAAAATTTTTCAGCGATTTTAGTTTGATATTTATCTAAGTACTTAAATCGTGTACTAAGAGTTAAAGCTAATGAGGAATTAAAGAACCTTTAATAAATAAACAATGAGAGAAAAAGAATTTAAGGTAAATCAATACATCGCGCTCGCACTGGAAGATGATGAAACAGTCATATATGCTGGTGGAATTAAATTTGATACCGACAGCAATAAAGAACAAGTAATTAAAATCAGGTGTCGAGCGTGCGATACTTTAAATGATGAAAATGCGAAATTTTGCGATCAATGTGGTCAACCAATCTAATTTGCGAACCATATTTTAAAATACTTTTTTTATTTATTATGAAGAAAAGATTTTAGGAATAACAACGAATAGTAAAGCTCTTTTTTATAATATCATTAATTAGGAAAACTATAAAAAAATGGGATAATTTTTTATCATACAAAGTAAAAAAGATTGATTCGATTTTACTTAAAAGAAAAAAAAAATCTTCCGGGGATGTGGCGAAGATTTTGCTTAAACTCTAAGCTTAATCGCAACCCGGTATCGCGGCAATCGGAACTTATTATAATTCCGACTGTAAGGCTCCAGACTTGTTGGCCGTCGGTTCAAATCCGGCCATCCCCACTTTTTTTATTGCATAATTAATAATCTTTGTTCTTTAAACACCTTTTTATTCGAACCTCCTTCCTTAATAAAAAATAAAACCAATTTATAAAATCATACAAGAATACAAGAAAAGTAGAAGATTGTGATCCACTAACAAGCAAGCACCATATTATCTGAATAGTAAGGAATTAGCTCATTTACAAAATACCCCTGGAAATATTATAGGAGACAATTATATTGTTTAAAGTCTTTTTTCTTTTTTTAGTTCCCTAATTAAATAGCCCTAATCTATGATTTTCAAAAATATTAGAACAAATTATTATTTTCTCTCTTATTTAGATTTTCAATAGATTTTATAATAAGGTTAAAAAAGAATTAATAAATCTTAGTCCCACAAAGAGCACAAAACCTCAAGTTGTCTTCCTCGATGTTCACGCCACAGTTCGGGCAAAAGCGGATCTTTTTATCACTCACATAAGGATTTTCGATTACTTCGATTTGAACCTCCTTCAAATCCAATTCGAGACCGCATTGGTTGCAATACTTCGAAGGTTTTCCGTATTGATAAACGGAAATATACTTCCCACAATCCATGCATCTCGTCACGAGTTTCAATCCGCACTTCGGGCAGTTTTGAGTGTATTGAGAGGGGACTTCGGTATTACATCGAGGGCAGTGCTTTTTAGGAACGAAAAAATAACCTGAAAACGAGAAAACACACCCAATCATCACGAGCACAAGCACGATTAACCAGGCCCACCATGTTTCTCGTAAAAAAATCGCATCGGCAACGACCACGATAATGGACACGGCCAAAATTAATGCCCACAACCGCATCTTGGTCTTTTTTTGAATGTTTGGCATATTTTGATAAATATTAACATAATTATAAAATAACGATGGTTTACATAATCTTCAAGATTTAATAATACTATTGTTGTTGAAATGTAATTATATTAAAATTGCATCTAATATTATCTTTGTTTACCTTCTATCACGATCTCCTTGTCTTCGTCTGTCTCTAAAGGTGTTATTCTTCTATTCTTATCCATTGCATTATCACACGACCAACACATGTTTTCAAGTGTCATGAGTGCTTTCGCACACGATTCGCAATAAAAAGAACCACAATCACCACAGATAAAGATATTTGAAAATCCAATCAGTTGTTTTTTACATACCAAGCAAATTGTTTGATCCCGATAAAAGGCGACTTCTTCTTCTGATAGATCGTTAGGTTTGATGTAATCAATTCCTAATCCATCAACTAATCGTAGGATTTCAGGTGCTTGATCTTCTATTTCTTCCGTGGACGGTCTTAATCCAAAATACATCCATATTGCGTAGGTCATCATGAATCCTCGAATAATACCAATAGCTGGACCAACGGGGAGAATTATATCCATTGCTCCTGTTATATTTAGAATCCAGTACGCAATTGACACATAATAGAATTTTTTTTTTAGGGGACCTTTCGTTTGTCTTCCTTTAAGAAAGAATCCAATTGCTATAAAAACTAGATTAGAAACCAAATAAAATGTTATTACAAAAAATAAGGCGTGAGACCTGTTAAAACTGAGATCTATTAGATCCTCACCGGGTTTCTCAAGTATGAAACTAATGGCGTAATTCCAATCAACGAATAATAAAAAAAGATAAATCACTCCAATTATTCCATAAAAACCTACAATTGTCCATTTTTTTCTCGGGAGTAAAATCTCTGCACCTAAATATACGGCAAAAATAGCCGCAGGGGCAATCCAGGAATAACTTAAAAATCCGTACATAAAAATAGGTTCTAAATTTCTCCCTGTTGTGAGAACGCTAAGAAAATCTAAAAATGGTCCAAGCCAAAATAAACCCGTTAGTATAATACAAAACGATGTTGCAAGGAGGAGTTGAGCCTTTAACTCCCAAGCTTTATAAAGCGAATAAATTCCAATAACCGTGCACGAAATAATAATACCTGAAGATGTAATGCCATCTAGAATACTTAGTGGAGATAACATGATAATATTTTTGTATTTTGATTCTCTTTTGATATTTTATCATTCTTTTATATAAAAAGGTTTTGATCTTTTTGTCAAAAGAAAATACTTAGATATTATATTTTAAACTAAGAATAATGATTTGTTAATTTCTTAAACTCTTTATATTTTCATTAGGTTTTTTCAAATAAGAAGTCCTTTTGAAAAAGCATCTGTTAAAAGATAAGAGGGGATTATTGTTTGAATTTATATCCACGAGAAGTTGAGGTTTAATGTTAATTTTATAAACCAGTAGAAATTAAGATAGTAACAATTCAATGTTATTTAACAAAAAAGTAGGAAAAGTTAAATGATTTTGCAAGACATTATCGGTCTTACGGGTCTTGATGAGGGCACGCATGCGGTAGTGATGATTGCCGTCTCGGTTATAGGATCAATCATAGCCGCAATTGTAATGCCAAGAATTCTTGCACCTTTGTTTGTAAAGATAAAAAATAAAGTTTTTTGGAGATACAAAAACGGTTATGTTCTAAAAACCTCATTCGTGTTTAAAAAAAAAAAAATCTTGCTTAGAGTACTGTATATATTTCTACTCATACTTGGATTTTTAGCGTTCCTCCTGCCAATAATAGATCCAAATGTGATCCTTGGCACTGAGATGGCTGAAAGCTACGAGATACAAGGCATTCCTGCTCAATATAGCTTGGGCGTATTATTCACCGTAACTGCAATAATATTACCAATAACTACGGGCTTATGGGCAATCAGTTGGGCATTGGAAGATAGTGGGTTGATGCATTACAAGTTCGACGATCGAGTTGGTTACGAACTTTACGAAATTGAACCGATTCATATCAGGTACTCATCGATTTTGCGAGGTTTTTCGGGAATAAGCGCTATCATTTTTTTTTATAGTATCGTGTATTTCTTTACGACTGTGAATGAAAGACCATATTGGATGAGCGATGTTATCTTCTCAGCTTTATTTCCCATAATTTTTGCCTTTCTTAGTTTACCAGGGTATTATTTTTACGGAAAATTCTTATCGCAGGGAAAATATCTCAAAAAAGGATTGACCGAATTAGCGTTGCTTTCAGAAGAAGATATAAAAAAATAATCAATTCTTTTTTTTATTTATTGATATTTAATCGTAGTTGAAATGAGTCTATTAATAAAATTTAAGTGCTTCCAATCATTAATTTATTACATATAAACTACATGTTG
>JAEOUI010000422.1 GCA_016839425.1 Promethearchaeota archaeon | reverse complement strand
TATTCTCAATATATTTTAAAAGAAAATAAATCGCAAAATAATTTTCTTTTAAGTCTGAGGAATTAATTTTAGTAATTAAAGTAACGAGAAATTGATTCAAAAAAGCAAATTCAATCGAACTAAGAATCTGATCTATTGATTCTATTATTTTTAACACATTATAAAACGAATATTTTGGGATTGATTTCAAAAAAGACTTAAAACCCTCCTCTATCAATTTTTCTTGGGCTAAAAATAAAGAAATATCTATTGCATTGTTCCTACTATTTTTTAAAAAGTCAAAGAATTCAACAAATAAATTATTCTCTATTGCGATTTTTAGATAGTTTTCAATAATATTTGAACATTCATCTCTATTAATTAACGCTTTATTCAAGTAATTTAATCCTTCAAGCGAATTATTAGAAGTAAAACAGCTTTTAGCAAGCATCATATAATTCTCGCTTTTATGTATCGAACCTAAATCTTCTGCAGTTAGAATATAATTATCCATATCGTTCAATATCTTAAAAGCTAAGGGTTCACTTATTGATAAGAATAATTTAACCATATGAACACAAATCTTTTTTTTATCTTCTCTTTGAATCAAGAAGTTGGGACAATCGTGAAAAATTTCTTTTTCTTCTTCATTAAAAACAATATGAAATTCTCTATCATTATCTAAAATTAATGAATTTATTTTAATTGGTTTTTGCTGCAAAAATATAATGGATATCTTGCTATTGGGAAAATTAACACCCTGATCAAATACTTCCCTGCCAAATTTTTTGATAATAAGTTCATTAAGATTGATTCTTATCATATCGTTAAAACTTTGATTTTATTATATCTGCAATTAGTTTAGGGAAGTCCTCCCATTCTTTTATAGTCAATAACCGCCCTCCTGCGATTTTGGCCATTTTTTCTGCCTCTTTAAGGTTGAATTGGGTTTCGGGACATACTAAAATGGAATTTACACCAATCGAGCGCATAATCTTTAATTGTTCAATAGCTTGTTCTAGATCAAACACTTCGGCGTCTGTAAATACAACATTTACCTTTTCTCTAGAATTCGAATTTTTATTAAATTCCTCTCTAGCCCATTCAAGAGCTTTTTGTATTCTAGTACCACCTTCTGCCTTGATATCTAGGAGTTCATCTGCTAATTTCTCAAGATCAATATCCTCGTTTAAATTTTTTAACACGTGAGTATCAGATTCAAAAAAACATAAGGCCACTTCATCTTTTTGTAAACCATATACAAGCATTGTTGCACATATTGCCATTTGCGCCATTTTTTCACCATCCATGCTTCCAGAAACATCTAATTCGATAACAGCGCTTCTTAGTCCCTTAGCAGTTTCATATACGAAAAAATCATCGTAATTTATATGCTCTAATTTTTTTCCTTTTTCTAAAATATGAAAAATTGTTTCTTCCAAGTCAACATTTTCAAAATCGTCGCCTACTGTATATGGTCTAACCGTATTTATAGGGATCGGTCCCGTAACCGAGCTCCCTAGGCGGGCTCTTGAATAATATATGCCCAATTCGATTAATAACGCTTTGGCTTGTTCCTTTACTTTCTCTTTTGAAGTATGAGGCAAGCGATCGCGATGAATAAACCATTGTTTGAGCATATTTTCTCCGTTTCCCGCAGTCAAGCTAGAAATAAGCATACTTTCTCCTTCTTCACCACCAACTTGCCTTGCACTTTCAAGAGCATCCCCTAAATCAAAATGGCCTAATGCTCCGAGGGCTTCTCGATTTTCAGAGTCAAAGGCAATCTTTGTTAATTCAGAGATTTTTTGGATATTTAATTGATCGCTTAATTGTTTCATCAAATTACTAAGTTGCTGAAAATTCGCTTTTTTGTTTTCAGTCAATTTCTTTAACAATTGATAGTTCGGCTCGATTAATTCAGCGATTTGCTCTTCAGGCATTCCTAGTTTCTGGCCTATTTTTCTTATATCAAAAGATTCTGGATTTAACCCAATATTTCTGAGGAAATCAACGGATTCTTTTAATTGATCTGTGGAATTACTAGACTCTAGTGTTTTTTTAACTAGCTCAGGGAGGTTATGGGCAATTTTTTGACTACTATGCATGTTCCGAGCGGTTTTTTGTAGTTGTTGAACTTGGTGAACGAGAGATTTCAAAGCCTCATTTACTTTTGGATGGTCGTGTGCTTCTTTTACTGAGTTTTGAAGCGCTTGATTAAATAATGAATTCCAAGATTTATTGGCCATTGCATATTCCGCAAGTTGGTCGAGAGATAGACGCATTTCAGGGCCTTTAAATTTTTTTTCATACATTTCTAACAATGCCGCTCTAAGATCGGTTCCGTAAAATTGATCTAAGGAATTAGCCATATTAAACTCGTGTTCAAAAGAAGGTTGTTTTAACGAATTAGATATAATTTTTTCTTGATCAAAATTTGGAGTTTCGCCGAAATTTTTAGCAGCACTGAAAAGTTGATCTAGGTTTTTAATTTGAGTGGATAGATTGTCTTTCAATTGTTCAATTTTTTTTTCTTGAAGTGCTTGCGTTTCTTTTAAAAATTTAATAGTATGTATCAATTCTTCAACGCGATCAGAATTA
>JAEOUI010000421.1 GCA_016839425.1 Promethearchaeota archaeon | reverse complement strand
GATCTTTCATTTTATCCCGTAAAAGATTTCGAGATAATCAAAGGAAAAGGAATAAAAGGTGAAATTAATGGCAAATACTATCGAGTTGGAAGTCAATCCTATCTTGAAGAATTTGATATAGAATTGCCCAAGAAAGATTTAGAAGAGGTTGAGAAATTAGGAACGATTCCGATCCTGCTTGCCGAAGAAAGAACCTTCCTTGGATTCATTACCATAAGAGACGTGCTGAGAGTCAGCGCACCACTCCTCATCGAAGGCCTCAAAAAACGCGGTTTTAAAACGATTCTTATCTCAGGCGACAACCAGCTAGTTTGTAACACCATTGGTTCTTGTTTGGATATAGACGAGGCGTTAGGAGAAAAATTACCCAACCAAAAATTAGAAGAGATTAAAGAATTGAAGAAAAAATACAAGGGAATTGCGATGGTTGGAGACGGAATAAATGACGCTCCCGCGCTTGCATTGTCGGATCTAGGGATCGCAATAGGTGCCTCGGCAACTGACATTACAATTGAAACGGCAGACGTCATTGTCATTAACGACGATCTGAAGAAGATTCTTACTTTCTTGGATATAGCCAAAAAGACAAACAAAAAAATCAAGCAGAATATATGGAGCTCGATATCCATTAAACTCTCATTTGCCTTTTTAACCGTCATTGGATTGATGACGTTATGGTTAGCAGTAGGAATCGGAGACATGGGCGTATCCTTATTAGTACTCGCTAACGGGATGATGGTATTTCGCTATAAATCTCTATATAAAGAAATGCCAGTAGAAGAAATCGAGTCTCAAGCAACATCGTTGATTTGCAACCATTGCAAAACCAAGGACATCATTCCCCAACACCACGGTCGGGATATGGTGTTAAAAAACGATAAGCTCGTTTGCTGGAAAAACATCTTGAGTAGCGAAGAACTAGAAACTTGCGACGAGGAAATACTGCTTCATTGTCCACACTGTAAAAACAATTTGGAGCTTCAATAAAAGGATTTATTTAGCTTTTTTTAAATTATAAGACAAATTCTTTATAATAAAGCGCCACTTTTTACTTATCATGACTGAAATGCAATTACCGATCATCATCACGAAAGAAGGTTGTTCTCATTGCCACGAGCTAAAAGATTGGCTCAAGGAAAAAAATGTGAGCTATGTGGAAAAAGACATCGAAGATAAAGCGCTGGTAGACCAACTCGTGCACGATAATAATTTCTTGACCATGTTTTGCGACGAAGATCAATGCGTCGTCAACACGCCCGTTGTCATTCACAAGGGGAAATATTGGTTCAAGGAATTATGGGGGGTATCGGGATTGAGAGAAAAACAAGCAAAAAAACTATTTGATGTAAAATAAAACTTCCAAAAATAGCTCCAATCAATTTAAAAAGAAAAAATCTTTTCTATTGAGAAATAACGAGTTATAGAAATTCCGCCATCCTTTTCACGACCTTTCTTATCGCCCGAAGTCCTTCTTCGTCCTCTTCTATTCCTTTTCTCCCTTGGTCTCTTGTCCACAATCCTGCGCCAAGGTTTGCGCCGAAAGCGCCTCCAGAAACGGATTGAACATGGTTCTGTTGATAAAAGTCTAAAATCGTTCTTATTGCGATTTCTTGACCTCCGCTTCTATCTCCTCCCACGGCAAGCGCTGATCCTATTTTTCCCTTAAAAACTTCGGGATGAAGAGCAATTAAAGCGCGACAGCGATCCATGACCGTTTTTAGCTGTCCTGACAAGTTTCCTTGAAAAACAGGGGTGCCCATTAATATGAATTGAGCTTGTTCTATTTTTTGGTATAGTTCGTCCAAGTTATCTACATGCATGCACCCTTTTTTTTCCCGCACGCAGTAGTCGCAATGCAAGCAGAATTTTATGGTCTTTCCCCTCACGGACCAAAATTCCGTTTCGAATCCGAACTTCTCTGAGGCGTAATTCAAGGCGTATTTCACGGCGTATTCCGTACCTTGGTTTCTTGGACTTCCACACACCCCAAGCAACAATTTTTTATTCAGTTCCATGCAAATAATTTATTTCTGCTGATTTATTAATATAATGATTGTTTTATTTTCCCAACATCAAGACTTTTATGGGTGGATTTTCTTTTCTTCATTACAAGTATGAATAAGCGTCTCAATGATTTATTGGCAGAATATTTAGAAACCGTTCATGGCGTTTTAGGCGCCTTGATATTGAATAGGCAAGTTTTTCAGAATCCTATAACCATCGTGGGTGACGATTCTTCAGTTGATTTCTTGCTTAAATACATTCAAGAAGCAATAATCAATCAATTTAAGCGCGAAGAATCCTTCTTAGAAATCGTATCCGACGGAAATTTCAAGCTTACTGCCTGCTCCTTGGGGAAATATCTCGTTGGGACGATCACGAGTCTTGAGACGACTGATATCGAATTGAAAATATTTTCAGTATATCTTGCGGAAACCATTGAATCGATAGAAAATGGCGTTGAACAGGTTTCATTAAAAATACCAGGAATCATAAAGCTTTATTCTATAGCTAAAGCAGGTATGATTCGTCCTGAAGGAATCTCGTTAAAGATCGTTGTAGTTGGAAATAGTAAAGTCGGAAAAACATCTTTTATAAGAAAAATTACGCACGATCGCTTTGATGAAATTACACAAAACACTACGGGATTTGAGATATTCAAAACTAATGTAAAAATAACCGAACAATCATCCATTCACTATATTATTTGGGACACGGGAGGATTAACTTCTCAAGTTCCTCCCGTGAGAGACCAAATATTTAATTTCGCTGATGCCGTTTTCGTCTTACTTGATTTGACTCGACCAGGATTCTTAATAACAGCAACTAGATGGATATCTCATGTGAACGATAATGTGCTCTATCCAATTCCCATTTTGTTAATTGGGACAAAATTTGACTTAATTGAAAATGTGGACGAAGTAACAAGCGAAATGAACGAAATTGCTAAAAGATACGGTTTTAAATACATTCTCACATCGGCACGATCGGGACAGAATGTGAAAGAAGCGATTTCCGAGATAACGGTTTTGATACTTCAATTTATGAAGGACCAACAAAAATTAGAAGGAATAAGTGGAAAATACAACAAATATCGCATTAGTACCAAGGAAGCCGTGGCATTAGATGATTTAGAAAAATTAATCATTACAAATTCTCAATCACTAGATATTTGTTGCGCTCGTCGCGATATTAGTAAAATAATGGATGGTGGACTACCTCGCCTCTACGATATTGACGCTTATTCTT
>JAEOUI010000048.1 GCA_016839425.1 Promethearchaeota archaeon | reverse complement strand
TTGAGTCATAAACACGCTTTAAATTCCTTGTTCGTGCTTGAAATGGATGACTGTATTTTCTTTCCGTGCTCCTCGTAATAAGGGAAGATATTACCCGCGACCGAGTTCATCCCAATAGTTAAATGTACTTGGGTTCCAGGCCTGGTTTCGGGCTTGAATAGGACGCTTTTTTTAACCTTTACTTCAATAATATCGGTGTAAGTAAACGCTTTTTCGTTGTCAGTTATTATACACCCCCGATATACCTTGTTTAAATCCAAGTTTTTCACATTTACTCCTACTCTATCTCCTGCTTCGGCGCTCTCGACTCCTTGATGAAACACTTCGATGCTTTTAATCCTCCCAGTTTCCTGAATTGGAAGCACATATATGGTCTGACCTACCTTTAATTTTCCGCTTAATACCGTACCCGTCAGGATGGCACCCATGCCCTTTATTGGAAAATGGTGATCGATTGGAATGACCAAATTTCCTTCGATTTCTCTTTTGATTTCAAGTTTTTTAATAGTTTCGAGAAGTCCGTTTTTTAGTACTTCAACTCCTTCTTTTTTTTTTGCCGATACGGGATATATGGGTATATCTACCCCAAAAGTTGTTGTTGAAAAAAAATCTCTTGTTTTTTTGACCTCCAGGGCAATGTCCCCCTTAAAGATATCAGTTTTATTGAGTACAACGATTAAATTCTTGATATCAAGCGATTCGATCATGATGATATGTTCTCCCGTTTGCACTTGGGGTCCCTTGTTTATATCAATAACGATAATGGCACAATCGATTATCTCGACGGAGGATGCGCTGATCTTTATTAAATCGGCGTGACCAGGCCCGTCTACGAGAGTAACAAGGTAATTTCCCAATGAGAGGCTTGTGAATCCAAGATCTATCGTGATCCCTCGCTCTTTGCTTTGAGGATGTGCGTCAATACCTGCTGTAGAGATCACTTCGCTAAGTGAAGACGCCAATTCGGTTTTTCCAGAGTCTATGTGCCCGAACAAACCAATGTGTACGGGAATTTTCTTCTTGCTTTCCATTAAAGATGTAGAAATCGATTTGTTTGTTATAACAAGATAAAGCATTCTTGCCTCTAAAATATTGATTTTTTTTTATTCTATTTTTTTCATCCTATCATTTTATATCCAAAGAGAAATTGAATTATAAATCAAAAACCGAACTCCCAATATTTTTTATTAAATTGTTCTGATTATATAATTAAACCAAATAATTTCATTTGGTAACACTTGCAAAATTCGAGTCAAAAAAATGCGTAAATTTTGTGTATATTGCGGAAATCCGGTCAAGCCAGAGGATAAATTTTGTATAGCTTGTGGAAAACCTTTACTCACGAACTCGGCTTATAAAGAAGCAGCAACCGGTAAAAAAGAAGAGGTCAAGAAAGCTTCAAAGAAAGAGGAACCATTACCAAAGGAAGAAGAAATCCAGCCAAAAAAAGAAGAAAAGGAAGTAGAGGACGTGGAAGTGGAGGAAATCGAGGAAAGTAAACCTGCAGATATCGTTGTAGAAGCCATCCCCCTACCTGACGATGTTAAACATCAAATTGACTTATATATCCGGTTCACGGAAATAGAGTTTAACAAGCAAACGCTATCCCAAAAATTAAACGATATCCTAACCGCCACGAAATCAACACAATATGAGACTGATTTTGATTTCAAACAAAAAACTAATGTGCAATTAGAAGCCGTAAAGCAACTTATTTCTGACCTCAAACAAGAAGAAACCGAAATAAAATCCGAAATGGATGATGTCTTCATAATCAAGAGATTAAACAAGAATATTGATACTAAGGTGTTTCAACTCAAGAATCTGACAAGGGAATTCCGCTTGAAAAAGATGAATAAGGAAACTTTTGAAAAGTTAAAAGAGAAATATAAGACCGAAAAAGATTCTGCTGATATGGAAAAAGCGGAATTGCTCATGGGGATCAAGCTATGGATTCAAGAACTAAAAACGGAAAAAGCTGAACTGATAGGTGATAAAAAATTAAATAATGGCCGATTTTCTTCTAAAGAGATCTCACAAGAACAATTCAAAACTTCGGACGCTGACTATAAAACAAAGATCGAAAAAATTACAAAAAAAATTGCAACGCTCGAAGATCTTGCCAAATAAAAATAAAAGATAGTGAAAATGGAAATTTTATTTAACAGTAAAAAATTTTATATCTTCAAATGAGACGCTCACTAATTGCTACCATCGTATTATTAGTTGCCCTATCCTTGCTAACTTTTGGGATCATTCAAGGTCAATACGAATCAATAGCTTATTTTTACCAACAGATGGGAGCATGATTAAATAAGTAAAATTTTGTGAGAATGATTATTTTATTCTCCCAAATATTGTCCCTTTCTGCCAGCTTTAGAATCGTCCAAAAAGCCTTTTTTCTGATAGAGTTTTTCTTCTAATTTCCTAACCTTATTTACTTCTTTATAATGGGTCTTGCAAAGAAAGATTTTATGTTGCTTGTTTTCCTCGATATTTAGCTTGGCTTTTTCTAAATACTTGTTCCACTTATTTTCCGAAAGCGAGCGAATCGCTGGCTGCTTACATTCTATAACGGAGCAATCCTTAGGTTTATTCGCGCCTATTTCCTTTTTTTCTCTCATTTCTTTGGGAAGTTTCATTTTTTCTCACGTGCTAAATTTAATTTTCAATACAAAATTATGAAAAATAATAGTTAGTGTCTTATATTTTTTGTCATAAAATGAGTTCCCTAAATCTCTTGTTCGACGAGGAGTTAATTAAAAAAAAGTTATATGAATTGAATTCTCCCAATAGGATAACCTTGACGGACGATCACTTCACCAAGTCGGCGGTTTTGTTTACCATAATCCCTTGTGAGAAAAAGCCATATGAGCTGATTTTGATTCATCGAGCCGATAAAGGAAGACGCCACAGGGGAGAGATGGCCTTTCCTGGAGGAAAATTTGAATTGGAGCGGGACGATTCTTTAATCGACACGGTATTAAGGGAAACCTGCGAGGAGATTGGCGTACCAAGGAAAAATATAAAATTGTTAGGGTGCCTCCACGATTATCCTACTATGACTAATTTCATCATAACTCCTTTCGTGGGTGTTATAGACAAGGAACAAGAACTTAAAAGGCAGGAAAGAGAGGTGCAGCAGATCGTGAAAGTACCCATAGATTTTTTTGTGAAAAAAACAAACTTTAATGAGAGACAGATGTTTTATGGGAATCACTATTTTCCCGTTTATTATTTCGATTTCAAGTCTAATAAAAAAAACTACATGATATGGGGTGCCACAGCTTTTATGATCGTAAGTTTCATCAAAATGGTCTACGATTTCGAAATATCCAATTTAGGTTCGCAAGAATTTCGAGTAAAGGAATTAAAAAATTTTAAAAAGTTTATCCTAAGCGAGGATTACGCCAACTACCTCCGCCAGTTTAAGGATTTTTAAACCTTTTTACTCTAATTATTACTGTTTTAAAAAGATCAAATATTAATACGTTAAAAGCGATTAATAGTTACATGAAAAAATTGACTGTATCAAAAAATAAGACCAATATATTTTTCATAATCTTTGCTGTAATCCTTGTCGTGATCACGATATTGTGTGCTTTATATCCCAACATTGGACAATATTTTGACTTGGGAAAGTGGTTTAATCCAAATGCTTTGGGTTCGGTAAATTATTGGGTCGCTATTGGATTTGTTTCCTTACTCTGTTTTCTTGGCGCTCTCGTACCCGTCCCCATACCCTATATGATACCCGTTGCTTTATTCACTCAAGCTTGGATTGGAGTATATGACTACGCTTGGATTCTCATCGTGGGATTAGTTTTCTTTTCGGCGCTTTCGAATACAATCGGTGACCTCTTGGACTACTATGTCGGCCGAGGAGCGGAACATGTGCTAAGTCAAGACGATCCTGATATTCAATACCGATGGTCTCAGATCATTTTAAAAAAGCCCCAATTTATTCCGTTGATCATTTTAGTGTTTGGTATCACCCCACTTCCAGAATCGCTCTTGATGATTCCATTAGGTATTGTAAAATACGACTTGAAGAAGACATTCTTTTGGATGTTCGCAGGAAAGATAGTCATGATGCTCGTGATGGTGCTTTTTGGAGTTTTTGCGTGGAATCTCGGTATTTTCTCTGGTGAAAGTGAAAGTGGATGGATTTTGGGAGTAGCTTCGTTATGGGCAATATGGGCTATAATGGTGTTGATGGTAAAGTACAAGCCTAAAAATAACTCCGCTTAAAATTTTTTTTGGACTTGATTTTTTATTTTTTAATATTTAAGCCTCTCGTTGTAGAAATGGGATAAAAAACTCCGCAATCAATGCATCGAAAGACAAATTTATTGGACTTTTCTTCCCAAAAGCTTATTCTTTCACTCCCACAATACTCGCATGTTTTCGGGAGTGCGTCTAAGACGCTTTTCGTGATCTTGTTTAACATGATTTATATTCAATTTTTAACGATTAAACCATACATTTTTGTAAAACCACACTTTTAAAAATTTCGATTGCATTCCAATCGTTTAAGTATCGAAATTTAAAAGAAAAAATATGAAAAAATAAAAAACTTATTTATTCTTGATGTTTTTTTTTCCCTTTCAAAAACCAATATAACAGGCCTGGAACTATCATGAGAAAAGGGAAAACCTTGCCAAGATATTGCCAAACTAACCACGCAGAGCTATCGTTGGGTCCTGGTAAGGGAAATTCTGGTTGAGTCCACATGTAAAATATCGATAAGCCAATAATAAATGCCATAGCGATCATTCCAAATACTGGCATTATTACACCTCTTAACCATCTAAATTGCTTTTTCTCTTCTTTGCGATTTTTAGTAAATCCCGATTTATGTGCTTTAAAATTTGTTAACGCCACCATGAACAATATGAATAATATTGCAAGTATTCCCATATAATAGACACAGTATAATACAAAATAAGTACCAAAAAAGTTTTCAATGTAAACGAGTACGAAAAATACGACATATATTATTGGTTGGAAGAACATTGCTTTTCTAGGCATTTCGATCTTATAGGCGTCTGAGTTATTTACTTCGTTTTCAATCTTTTTCTCAACGCTTTTTGAAAAGAAAAAGTCGCGATGCTCAGCCATGGCTCCACTTAACCTGACAACTAAATACATGGTAATAAAAAGGGTTCCGGTTATACTAATTACGACGAATGTGAGAAGCACGGGTGGCGGTACGCTTAATAGTGATAAAAATATGCCAGATAATCCATCGTTAATATAATTTTTTGCTTCTGATTGACCAACAAGCCCCATTACTGCTATTATCGTTCCAATATAAAGCAATAACACGATTGTCATTCCTACAACAGTCCCTTTCAATATTTTTTTTTCAGGTTTATGAATATCATCAATAAAAACAGAAGCTGAATCAAGACCAAGCATGGCAAAGACGCTCAAGCTTCCAACAGCTATAATAGATCCTAAAGGTTGTGTGTTAGGTGTATTAATTGCCACGCTCGCATCAAAATGAAGAAGGCCTATTCCTAAAATAGTCAACCACATCGTTGTTTTAACCACAAAAAAAGCAATGATTATTTGCTTGGATTGTTTTACTCCAGAAAGATATATCGCAGAAAATGTAATGATATATATCATTGGGAGGATGATACTGAAAATTTGCGCCGATAAGTACGCTGCGGGTTCTGGAAAGAAATACTCTATAGCGGTTACTGTGTTTAAGTAGGCTAACCAACTCAATATCACACTCAAACAAGTATATCCTATCATGTATATCCACCCTGTTTGACACCCCCAAAACCTTCCTAAGGTGATACGAGCCCAAGCATATGTACCACCTTTTTCTGGCATCATAGACGCATTATCACACATTGCAATTCCAATGATAAAAAAGGTGATCCAAACGAAAAGGATACCAAATATTGCCCAATATCCCCCAGCAGCGGCCCATTTTACAGAATCCTTAACAATACCACTTCCAACTACGGTACCAACTAATATCGCCGTTACTATGACCCAGGAATATTTCTTACGCTTTTGTGAACTCAATCTTGATTTCGAAGAAATACTGATTTGTTTACTTTCACTCATTTTTAATCTCTCCTCCACTTTGCGAGTCCCTTGCTGCTAACCACCACCTTAGTTCTTCTCCTAACGAATCGATAAGCTTGTAATTCACGATAACAACATCACCGTGAGGAACCTTACTTGCTATATAGTAGACGTCTCTCTCAGTTAGCAAGACATACCCTCCAATTAAAAGTATCAATGTGGGTATCAAATATAGAGTCAATATAAATAATTCCATTAATGCACTTATTATTCCGTCTTGAGACCGTGCTAAAAATGAAATTATTATTCCAAATCCAGCATAACCTTTCACGAGAAAAAGAACTTGTCGACCCATTGATCTTACCTCCAAGCGATGTTCGTCGTAAAATCGCACATAATCTAAAAGCCATAGCGCAGGGAATATAACAACCATCACGCATAATAATGCATACATTACCAATATGGATTGAAAGTAATTATCCCAATCGATTTGCGTGAAATAAAGTTCTCCTACATTAGTTACGGATAACATTATTGAGAGGAGAAACAAGAAAGGATATAATATTCGTCCTAAAATGTCTTTTATTAGTATCATTTTGTTTGAAAGGGTTTTACGCCAAGGATCGACAATAAAAAATTGATGTCTCTTTTTTTTACCGCCCGAATAAAGCCTAAAATAAAGAGAGGAAGTATAACGAGCAAAAATATACCAAACAAAACAGGCAGTATAAGCAAACATCAATGTGGTTTGTATGATTATCATCACCCTATTTAAAAAATCTACTTGCGAACCAAGACTCGTCAAAAATAATCCCGAAGAAAGACCCCAAGGAACTAATATAAATATCCAGATCGCTAACATCAATGCAATAATTCCAAAACTCAACAATAATAAAATTACAAACGAAGTCCAATATTTTTTCAATAAACGGAGCATTCCAATTGTTGATATGATGTTACCAACAATAAGAGCCGATAATCCATCAAGGTAAACGGTATATTCGGATGATATATAAATAATAAAATAACCATATAAACCCATTATTACTCCAATGGCAAGTATGATGTGAGGAAAATGTAAAACATCATAATTTTCGTCAGGTAACACTTCAGTACCGACTTCTTGAAAACTATGGGCTCTAACTAAATAATCATTAACTCTCTGCTTTATCTCATCTTTATTTCTTCGAATGTCCAAGTTCGTTTTTTCACGATTCTTATTTCTTATCATCATTATAACCTTGTTTTTTAATCAAAAAAATTCTATTAAAATTGAAAAATAACATTTACACTGAAAAAAAAATCTATTATTATAAATTTAAGGAATAAGAAAATCTCAGAAAACAATAATAAATGAGAAAATAGATTGAGGAAAAAATAATGTAATTGAATAGTTTCTGTTCATAAATTCGAAATATTCAATAAATTTCCCTCTTTTTATTATTTAAAGAACTTATGTGGCCCTTGACGGTTAGAGTGGTCTCTGACGCTGGGCTTCAAACCCAGTTATCCTGCGGAGGGATAGGGGTTCGATAGAAACCTCTGATTTACAGAAAATCGAAAATCCCCTCGAGGGCCGCCAATAACTATATTTGAGTGCCCTTTATGGTTGACTTCAGTAAAATTATTGAATTATTCTCAAGCACGACGATTCCCGAAAATATGCTTCGTCGAGGACAGACGATCTTGAACGACTTTTTAGGTCCAATGAAAGTGTTGCTCGAACAAAAGGCAGTTCCGCGAGAGCCGTGGAGCGATGAACAGATCGAGTTTTTCTTAACCATTTTATCGAATATGGATACGGACAAGGATTTAAGCGCCTCGAGAGTGGGCGAACGAGAGGCAAGGATTGCTTCTAAAATTCAACTAAAGACTTCCGCGGGATTTTGTCACGGCGTGGGAAGGAGTGGGTATTTATCTGCGCCTCAACCGAAAGCCCCAGGGGCTTCAATACTGTACGAGCTTTCAAACTATCTTGCAAGAAATTTTTTCAAGACCTTTGGATTACCTCTCGTGAAAGACGCCATCGTAGTACCCTTGGCGACTGGGATGTCTTTGGCCTTGACATTAAGTGCATTACATCCCAAAGAGGAGGAAATAGAAAATATTCCAAAGCGACATGTGATCCTACCCCAAATCGACCATAGATCATTGCTGAAAGCTCTAGAATTGGTTAAGATGGCACCGAAGATCGCAAGGGGAAAGGTTTTGGGAGATGCAGTTCAAATCCCCTT
>JAEOUI010000420.1 GCA_016839425.1 Promethearchaeota archaeon | reverse complement strand
CTTAATTTCCAACATTCCATCATTAATCGTAATTTCGAGATCCCCTTTTTCTAAACCAGGTAATTCAGCTGTTAAACTAAAATGATCTCCTTCGTCTGTAATGTTAGCCAATGGAGTTCTAAACATCGGTTCGTCATCAAAAACATCTAGTGAAAACGGATTCATATCCCATAACCTGCGTGGTTTCCAGAACAAGTCGTCGAACCATCGATTCATTTCGTTAAACATCCTTTCAACAGAACTTAATACTGGGAAAGTGCCATATCTTCGCATTGCTAAATCGCTTTTACCCTTATTTTCAGGAGTTTCTTCAGGATTTTTTTCTTTTGCGTCTTTGGAGTGTTCCTCTTTAATTTCTACCTTTTTTTCAGTTACTTCAGTCATAATACATTACCTCCAATAGTTAATTCTAAATATTTTTATAATTGCAATGGGCGATTGTCAACCCCCGGTTTACAAACTCCCAATTAACATATATTAAAGTAAGTATTTAAAGGTTGTGGTCTTCAATTACCGCAATTCAAAGAGAAAAGGAACAATCAGTAGAATTGTGGAAAAGCATTTTTTTCGCTCGTAAGAACTTAAAGCCACCCTTCATTAACTATATAAAGCGCGCGTGATATTATTATTTTTTATTAGATTTATTAAAAAGAACAAGATTGGTTTGAAAAAATGCCTCCCGATTGTAAATTCGTATTCGTTACCGGCGGAGTCATGTCCGGTATTGGAAAAGGGGTTGTTACGGCGAGCTTGGGTAAGCTTTTCCAATTCAGGGGCTTTAATATCTCTGTTGTTAAGATCGACCCTTATTTAAATGTCGATCCAGGAACGCTCAATCCCATTGAACATGGCGAATGTTTTATAACTGAAGAAGTATGGGACTTCCAGCCCGTTCCAGATTTAAATCCTACTTTCGAATCTGACGAAAAAAGCTATCGAATCTCAGAAATCGATCAAGATTTTGGGACTTATAGTCGTTTTTTAGGAATAGAAATGCATCCTTCGCACAATATCACTTCAGGTCAGATATATTTATCGACTATCTTACGTGAGCGAAAGGGCAAGTTTTTAGGAAGAACCGTTCAAATCATTCCACATTGTACTAATATGATAAAAGACAGGTTATTCGACATTGCCAAGGACGAGGAATTAGATGTTTTATTGATAGAATGCGGTGGTACAGTTGGAGACTTGGAATCAAGTATATTTTTAGAAGCTTTTCGACAATTGAAACTCGAGTTACCTAAGAAACATGTGGCGTTCGTTCATGTTACTTTAGTTCCATATTCTGAAGCGGTTGGCCAGCAAAAATCCAAACCAACCCAACATTCGGTGAAACTGCTTCAAAGCGTGGGACTGCAACCAGATGTCTTGATTTGTAGAAGTAAAAAATATTTAGATCCTGATATTAAGGATAAACTTTCTCTATTTTCAAATATCTCTAAGGAAGCGGTAATTTCAAATCCCGACTTGGATTTCGTGTACGAATTGCCTGTACTATTCGAGGAGCAGAATTTAGGTGATTTAATGTGCGAATTATTGGACCTAAAAGCCAAGCTTGTTTCGTACAGCGAAGTTAATAACTACTCGGAATGGGTAAAAATGATCTCCTTGTTTAAGGAGGAAAAGCCAGTTCTCAAAATTGGAATGCCAGGAAAATATTTTAACATTTCAGATTCATATATTTCAATAAACGACGCGTTGGAACACGCTGCGGCCCATTTAGGATTTAAAACAGAGTTAGTCATGTTAAATGTTACTGAAAATACTAATGTAGAACAAGAATTAAAAGAATGTGACGGTATCCTATTAACTCCAGGTTTCGGAGAGCGTGCGGTTGAAGGAATGATTAAAAGCGTGGAATACGCCATGGAAAAGAAAATGCCCTTTTTGGGAATTTGCTTTGGAGCGCAGCTGTTTTTCGTAGCGTTTTGTAGGAAATATTTGGGATTAAAAGGAGCAAATTCCACGGAAATTGATCCAAAAACACCTTATCCTGTTGTAGATATATTAGAAGAACAAAAAAAAATTACCGATAAGGGAGGAACGATGAGACTTGGAGGGCACAAGATCAAGATCAAGGAAGGAACGAAATTATACGATGCTTACGGCGAACCAATGATAGTTGAAAGATTTCGACACCGATTTCACATTAATTCAAAATACATGGAGGATGCTTCTAAATTCGGCCTCATTGTATCCAGTACTGACGAGACTGGAAAGATTATAAATAGTATTGAACTTAATCGAGAAGACCATTGGATGGTCGGTACTCAATTTCATCCTGAATTTAAAAGTAGACCCTATAAACCTAGCAAGTGCTACTTGGCTTTTATTAAAGCGTGTATAGAGCGAAAAAACTCGTAATGCTTACAAAAACTTCTTTCCGATTCCGATCCAAATCAGAATGGTACCAGTAACTAAGATTATACCACCAATCAAGCTCCAAAATTGTCGAAAAAGTTCATTGTTTAGTACATGATTGAACATCGTTAGACCTAAAAATATAAAGGTTAGACTAATGCCTACGATAAACATCAACCAACGTTTTAGAATGATGTTTTCTTGGTTTGTTTTAATAAAATGCCTATAAACGCTGTACGTGTAAAAAACAAAAACTAGGGAATCTGCGAGTAGAAATGTACTAGAATATATGAATAAAGATATGCTTACAACTGGTTTCCAAGAAGTAGTTGGGCTAATTTCCACGCCTCTTGGAATAAAAAAAATACCTGACAGAAAGATAGCATAAAATACAAGCAAAATTGATTGACATTTTATTACTCTTTTTTTTTTTACTCTCTCGAAATAAATTTCTGCGACAAAAACGGCGATTATTCCAAGAGCCATATATAACAAGTAAATCGTAAGCAAGTATAAAAAATTTGTTAAAGGATAAGAATGGTAAAAACCGTAAATGTAATTTAATGTCAATCCAAGGCAAGAAAGCAAATAATATAAACTAAAAAGAACACGTTTTCGCGTGATTTTTTCCCTTTTGTGAAGTAAGCTATAAATGATCACTACATAAAAAATTCCAATGAGGCTCTGTAGGATGTATATCGTGATAAACCGGTCAATCGTGAGAAAAATCAAAAGCAATCAAACTATTGTTCTACTAGTAATCAGTGTTAATTAGCTATATAAATTTACATTTTTTTAAATATGTATTTCCTTATATACATTTGGTTGCGATCTTATATAAACAGCTAATATCTCATGGATTCATAAGAAATCAGAAAGAGTATTGTATATCTCTGGAACTTTTATATCGTGGTATTCTTGTATGATAGAATTTAAAAATTCGATATAAGCAAGATTAACTTCGAAGGGAAAGTTAAGTTTGAGAAAATTAGCAATTTCCTTGGAACTAATCTTATCTCCCTTTTCGACGATAGATATTAATTTTTTAGCCATAATAAAAGCTTTAGTAATCTCGTTTTTAAGGACGATCAAGCTAAATTTTGAATCCGTTTCAGAATAAAACTTTTGTATTATTTCCTTTTCAACTTTTAGTTTTCTCTTCGTAATTGTTTTCGTTAAATCTTTTAAAATCTCGTCTCCTTTAAGAACCACATGGTTCAAGTAATTTGACTCTTTTTTTTTATAATTCTTTAGCGTATCGCAAGTAATATCTATATCGAATGTGTCCTCAAACACAAAGGAAAAGAAATTCATCACATGCTTGTAAATGAACTCTTGTTCAATGATTAATAAGACGGGTTTTCTAGACATTATAGAACGGATGATATTTGTTAGTAATTGAGGTGTTAAATTAAATCGAACTAGCTCGGGATCGAACTCGTTTGTGGCTAAATTGATTTCTTCTAAGCGGACTTTCTCATACGACCCGTTTTCTTGCAATATGTAAGTTTCATTGTTGTTTTCAGTATTAATTAACATTTGAAAATCCGCCTTAGCTAAAAGCTCTTTTTTATGCTCACGTATTAGAAACCTGATCATATCAGAGTCGGACTGTATTCCGTAATAATTCTTAATCTCTAACAAATCTGCTGCTAATACCTTGTTTAAATCCACTCGAAGAGCTTTTGCTTTTTTATTGTCCATTATAAAATAATCAAGTCATTTTTTAATTGAAATTTTATACTTAATTTATTTTAGAATATTAATTCTCCTAAATTTATCTAATTTCGCTAGCTTTAAATACTATTGTGAAATATAGTACAATTAATGTACAAAATGTACATTTTATTTACGAAGTTATAATATCTATTTTTTTATTAAAGCAAAGATCCAGGGCCTGACAGAATAAGTTGTTTCCCAAGTAGGAATTGGGAACATTTAATTCATGTAATGTCCACCAAATTCTAGTAATTCTATAGAATTAAGTATTTAAATCACTATATCGAAATTATAAAATATTTTTTTAAATTTTTTCATAAATATTTAACAAACGACCATATAATACATCTCACGAGGTTAATAATCCTCCTTAATAAAAATTAATAGTAATGCTACTTTTAAGCAAGTAAGAGCATAGTAAATGAAAAACATCTTAAACCATGGTTATTTATAAGAAAGAGCGCCCTGCCATATTAATGCTGAAAGACGGAAGGTTCTTCCGAGGCATTGGTTTTGGTGCTTCTAAAATCGTTACAGGCGAATTGGTCTTTAATACGATGACGGGTGCGGGTTACAACGAAACTTTAACTGATCCTTCGTATAATGGTCAAATAGTCGTGATGACGCATCCGCTTGTCGGTAATTACGGCGTTCCAGAATGGGAGAAAGACGAAATGGGCGTTATCAAGCACTTTGAATCTGATTCCGTCAAGGTCGAAGGTTTTGTAGTCAACGAATGTTGCGATCAACCAAGTCACTACGAATCTGTAAAGACTTTAAACGATTTTTTACTCGAACAAGAAAAACCAGGTATCGAATGGATTGACACACGAGCAATAACAAAAATATTGCGTGAAGAAGGTGTTCAAATTGGCCTGCTTGCCGTGTACGATGCAGGAAAGACACCTGATATTGAAAGCTTGAAGAAAATTGTATCTGAAGCAAAAGATCCTAACCTGAGAAACCTCGCAGGAGAAGTATCTACTAAAGAAATTGTTTATCACGCGCCTACTCATCCAAAAGGAAAAGTAGTAATATTGGACTTGGGAGTGAAACTCAATATCGTACGTAATTTTCTCAAACGAAAGTTAGAGGTTATCATCGTACCCCATGATACGAGCTTTGAACAAATCATAAATTTCAACCCGAATGGAGTCTTTATTTCAAATGGTCCTGGGGATCCCTCAGTGTATCGAAGTGCTATTCAAGTATGCAAAGAATTAATCAAAAATGATATTCCTACCTTCGGTATTTGCTTAGGCAATCAAATAATAGGATTAGCCGCTGGTGGCGAGTCGTACAAGTTAAAATACGGCCATAGGGGAGGAAACAAGACAGTTATAGATATTAACACTCAGAAATGTTATATCACATCACAAAATCACGGTTTTTGCGTGAAAGATTTTGAAAAGGAAGGATTTAAAGAATTTTTAAAAAATATTGACGATAAATCTAACGAAGGCCTTATACACGATTATAAACCGATATTAGCAGTTCAATTTCATCCTGAAGCGTGTCCTGGTCCTTTTGATTCTTTATATTTATTTGACAAATTCGTGGAGTTAATGAAACTGTAATCATGCCGCTCGATAATACAATTAAAAAAGCACTAGTGTTAGGTTCTGGAGGAATAAGAATCGGGCAAGCGGGCGAATTCGATTATTCGGGAAGTCAGGTTTTAAAAGCACTGAAAGAAGAGGGTATAGAAACAATTTTGGTTAATCCTAATATTGCAACAATTCAAACCGATCCCGAATTATCGGATAAAGTTTATTTGCTTCCTATCAATGTACGCTATGTCGAGGAGATAATCAAGAAAGAAAGACCTGATGGCATTTTACTGGCATTTGGAGGTCAAACAGCCTTAAATGTTGGTGTTGAATTGAAGGAAGAAGGAATTCTAGAAAAATACGAGGTTCGCGTGCTCGGAACACCTATCGAAGCAATCGAAAAAACAGAGGATCGAGACTTATTTGTCAAAGCAATGTACGAATCAGATGCGAGAGTATGCAGGAGTCAAGCAGTCACGACATATTCTGAGGCTGTAAAGGTTGCAAAGAACTTTGGATTTCCTTTGATGCTCAGAGTTGCCTACACCTTGGGAGGGAGGGGTTCGGGAATCATTCACAATATGAACGAATTCGAAAAGATGGCCAAAAAAGGATTGGCACAATCAAGAATAAACCAGATCCTCATTGAAGAGAGCGTATGGGGTTGGAAAGAAATAGAATATGAGGTCGTTCGGGATTCCGTTGATAATTGCTTTATTAATTGTAACATGGAGAATTTTGATCCTGTAGGAATTCACACGGGCGAAAGTATCGTCGTTGCACCTTCTCAAACGCTTACTAATGAAGAATATCAGATGCTTCGCTCTGCTTCTATTAGGGTCATTAGAAATTTAGGTATTATTGGTGAATGCAACATACAATATGCTTTACATCCAACATCAAAAGAATTTAGGGTCATCGAAGTAAATGCTAGATTATCTAGATCTTCAGCGCTCGCTTCTAAGGCCACAGGATATCCCTTAGCTTATATAGCAGCCAAATTAGCCATAGGATATACCCTACCCGAATTAAACAATAAAATAACGGGGATTACAACCGCTTGCTTCGAACCTGCCTTAGATTATTTGGTTCTGAAGATACCTCGTTGGGACTTGACGAAATTCCAAAAGGTCGATAGAAAAATTGGCTCGCAAATGAAATCGGTAGGGGAAGTAATGGCTATAGGGCGAACATTCGAAGAAGTGTTACAGAAAGCGATTCGAATGCTGGATGTAGGAATGAAAGGATTAATCGCAAACGATCTCCAACCTATTGAAGACTTAAACGAATTAAAGTACAGCTTGCGAAACCCAACGGACTTAAGGGCCTTTCGATTAGCCGAAGCCCTTAAAAAAGGTATCTCAATCGATGAGATTTATGAATTATCTCGAGTGGACAAGTGGTTCCTCTATAAGTTGCAAAACATCGTATCTATAGAACAAGAATTAGAAAAATTAGATTTATTAGAGAGTAGTGACGATGATAAAAAGTATTGGTTTACAAAAGCAAAAAGATACGGATTTTCGGATGGTCAAATTGCAAAGATCATGAAGATTGATTCTATTATCGTGAGAAAATTGCGCAAGAATTATGGCATTACACCATTCGTTAAAAGAATCGATACTTTAGCAGCAGAGTGGCCTGCAAAAACAAATTATTTATATTTAACCTACGCAGCAAGCGAACACGACATCGATTTTGAAAAAGAAGAACAAGAGCATATTAAAAAGGTGATCGTACTTGGTTCAGGAACTTATCGCATTGGTGCTTCGGTAGAATTTGATTGGGGCTCCGTAAATTGCCTGTTCGGCTTAAAAAAATTAGGCGTAGATCAAGCAATCATCATCAATTACAATCCAGAAACTGTTTCTACGGATTACGACATTTCAGACAAGTTATATTTTGAAGAATTAAGTGGAGAACGCGTAATAGATATCTGCGAGCTTGAAAAAGCTCATGGCGTAGTAGTTTCAGCTGGTGGACAGATTGCTAACAATCTTGCCGCTAAGTTCGCAAAATATTCAGAATTTTTTGGACAGACCGGCCTAAACATTTTAGGAACTCACGGCACTAGAATCGATATGGCGGAGGATCGTTCAAAATTCAGCAACCTATTGGACCAATTAGGAATTAAACAGCCTGAATGGGCGGCATTAGTGAATAAAGCAGAGGCACTCAAATTTGCACAAGAAGTAGGATACCCCATACTAGTACGCCCTTCCTACGTGCTGAGTGGTGCAGCAATGAGAGTTTCTTACGACGAGCATACGCTCCAAGATACATTAGATTTGGCAGCAGCGGTATCGAGTGACTATCCTGTTGTAATAACGAAGTTTTTTACTGATGCTCGAGAAATAGAGTGTGATGGCGTATGTGATGGTGATCATGTGTTTATCGGAGCAATCGTTGAACACATCGAGAACGCAGGAGTGCATAGTGGGGATGCGACCATGTCCATTCCGCCCCAAACAGTCTCGGCAAAAGTTATTAACGAAATAGAAGAAAACACGAAAAAAATTGCCCTTGCGCTCAAGATAAAAGGTCCTTTTAATGTTCAATATCTCGTGAAAAATGAGGAAGTATTTGTCATTGAATGCAACCTGCGATCAAGCAGGAGCATGCCATATGTTTCGAAAACTCGTGGCGTAAACTTAATGAGATTAGCAGCAGAAGTCATTATGGGAGGAAAGATCCCAGAGAGGCTTATGAACCTACCATATGGAAAATATGTATCGATCAAGGCACCTATGTTTTCGTTCATGCGCCTTGATAAAGCAGATCCCATTCTCGGTGTAGAAATGGCGAGCACGGGAGAAGTGGCCTGTATTGGAGAGGATTTCTCAGATGCATTAATAAAGTCTCTTGAGGCAACTGAATTAAAGATACCCGTAAATGGGGGAAATGTGCTTATTTCGGTCGGAGGGGATGAACTCAAGAAACAAGTCGTTCCATTAGCAAAGAAACTCAAGGATATGGGATTTACCATTTTTGCAACAGAAGATACAGCAAAAGTTTTAAAAGAGAACGATGTATGGGCGGTTCGACTCTATAAAATTCACGAATACGGGAATGAGCCAAACATTATGGGTTGCTTGCAGAATGGAGCTATCGACTTGGTTATAAATATTCCATTACCAACTACAATTGAGCAAAAATTCATTCAAATTATGGAAGACGAATACAAGATAAGGAGAATGGCCGTGGATTATAACCTTCCCGTCATTATTAACCTTCAATTAGCCGAAGCAATTATTAACGCGATTGAAACAGTGAGAAAAAAGGAAATTTCTATCAAATCTCTTAATGAATATCACGACACGCTTAAAGAAGTATACTGGTAAGGTCAGAAATTACTTCTATATCACTATTTTTATTAAATTTCTTATATAATAATAATTTTTTATTAAAAAAAATAATTTAGAAGACCGAATCAAGAGCACTAAAAACGTCTTCAAATCCCAAATCCATAGAAATTTGAGTGGCTAATTCAATACACATTGTTTTAGCCTTGCTATAAGTCTGATAAGACGGTTCTTGACCACGGAATTCCGAATGATAGGTGCCTATTATTCTAAGGGCTTCTTTTAGATCTCCTTGATCTTTTAAAAGTAGAGCAGTTCGATAAATAAGCTCAAATTGCCAATAAGGAGGATATGCCAATTGAATCCCATCAAGAGCAATCTTGTAATATTTTAATGCGCTTTCTTTATCTCCATGGTCCTCGTAAAAGGTGGCTAAAGAACTGGGACCTTCTTGCGGAGTGAGTTCAGTCATTTTTCCACTGGTGTATGCCAAGCTAGTCTCCGTTGCTTGAACGCATAATGAAAGATCGTTTCCTAATTCGCCTAATTTCACGAGAAAATAGCAAAGACGTTGTCCAGTTCGTTCAGTTAATAAGGAAAACGCCTTATCAAGCCAAGGTTCGACTACCTTTCTCAAATATCGATATGCCGAAGGATTGCCTCTTATTAGTTCGTATTGTCCATTTTCTTTTCTCTGTTGGAATTCTTGAGAATAAGATTTTTCGATGTAATGAAACTTAAAGACAACTATTGATAAAATACACATATCAAGTAATATTGAGGATTCGTTTATTTCTTTACTAAAAAGAATTTTTTGTTTTTCCAATACTGGAGCAAGTATTTGGCGATAAATATCAACATAATCGTTTAATAATTTATCCGGGATGATAGGGTGTCCGTTTTCAAATTGATTTGAATTTTCAGGAGTTTCTGATAAATTCGCAGCGTTTAATAACGCTTCATTTTCTTTCGACTGCATTACATCAGTTCTAATATTTCCTTTCACATAATCAATAGCCCAAAATAATGCCCTACATCCAATTACAAATTCTTCTTTCGTTAAGGAATTCGCAACTAACTCTAAAAGCATCTTTAATAAATCATCTATTGATATTTTTCTTCCACCTGTAAGCAATATGAGATTTTGTGCAAGTTCTCCTGGGAGTTTAAGAAAATCAGCTTGTTCTATTTCTCCTTTTAGAAATTTTTCTTTAGCAGAGTTTAACTTGAGCCATGCTGAGTTCCACGCTTCGGTTGGACGCGTGTTCAATCGAAATTGATTAACCATTACCTCAGCAAGAGAAATTTTTTGTGCTAGTAGCGGATCTTGTGAAAAATCAATATTTCTTATTTCTTCGTCGCGCTTGATAATGTCCGCTGCAAGAGCTATAGAATCTTCAATATCAAGCCTGAGAGATAATGTTGCTATATACGACAAGAATAAAATCTTTTTATCCTCCTGATCTGTTATACCGGGAAACGAATTTTCCATTATGTGTTTATTTACAGTAGGAATAAACTCCATCGGAAGCCTCATCATTGCTTCTTGAACTTTTAAAGCTTTTAAGCGTGCTTCGTAAATTTCTTTTGAAATCTGCTTGTCATCAAATTGATCCTGGAGATCTTTTATTAATTTTTGAATATTATTAACCATGTCCTGATTTTGATTAATAGCAGTAGATTTTCTCCAATTCTGCTTGAATTCTTTGGAATGTTTTGGAGCTTCAATCATTATCGTTGTTAATTTTGTAGGATCTGGAAGATTTTTTGTCCAATTTATAAGAAAATTTCTTCTTGATAACCTTGCCTGTTCACATATTATTGCACTCAACGATCTAGAATCGATTATATTATTTAGATCTAGTCCAGCTTGATTATTTTGTTTTAGGGCGTCAAGAAGGCCATCAGGCAAGTCAGATTCGACGAAAGTAAATTTCTCCCTACAAGTGGAAAATATATCATCAAAATTTGGACCGGGGTTCTCTCCGGGACGCAAATTCCAATAGATACCTCGAAGGCTTGAACCAGCCTTTTCCCAGAACTTTCTATAATTTGAATGATCAAAATCCCATCCAGAATAGCCCAAAAATAAGCACGGAATTCTTTCAATTAACCAAGAAAAGAGATCGGCTTTTGGTTTTGAAAAACCTCCCGCACCTTTATAAGCAGAGGCAACTGCAATAATCGTATCAGGACGAGTAATTGTTCCGTGAATCTTACAAACTAATAAAGTATCCTTAAATCCTTCAGCATTTATTTTTTCGAAAAACTCAATATATTCGCTATTATCAACTAATGTTTTAAATTCTACGCCTTCCTCTTTTAAGGCTCTTTCAATGTATATGTCAAAATTAGTAGTAAAAATAGCTTTTATTAACCCTGCCTTAGCCAATTTCGCAAGTATTTGATGATTTCCGTTTGGAGCGTTCACATTCAGGACCTTAAACGCTTCGTATAGATTATTTCCGTGAATTGTTGCCCAGTTTTCAAAAAGCGCTTCAGGTTGAAAATCAGAATCTTTCACATCAATGTCTTTAGGAACATCCCAATCATCAGGAACATTCTCAAAAAGAGTTACTAAAACTTCTTCGGCAAGTGTCCACCAACTTGGAGCACATGAAGGGGGAGGAATTGAAATTCCTGCGCCACAATATACAATGAATCCGCTTTCAAACAAGCGTGGAATAATTTCTGATATATTTTTTCTAATTTTCTCAATCTTAGCCATGAT
>JAEOUI010000419.1 GCA_016839425.1 Promethearchaeota archaeon | reverse complement strand
CCAAAAAACTTGAAAAGATATTTTAACCGAAATTATACACAAACAAGAGAAGATAAAAGCGAAACAACCGAAATGATAAATTATTTAGGGGAATTATTAGCTGAAAAGACAGGTTTAACGCCCCAAGCAGCAAGAGGGATGATAAAATTAGCAATCAAAGACCAATTTGGGGCATTTACAAAATTTGACCAAATTAATTTAAGAGAAATACTTAAAGTCATTGAAAATTCTTTATGCAATAGAATTAGAAAAATACAGGATGATAATAAAATGCCTTTTAATAATATTAACATATCTGAATTGATTAAAGAATTGAAAAATAACATAATTATTGGACAATCTATTATTACAATGGCAAATGTATAAAATTCCTTCTTTGACTAATTACCCTTATTTCATTACACCATATCTTATTTATTAAAATCATTTTTCAACAATAAGTTCTAAGCATCGAACATCATTCGAGTAGACCACCATAATACTTAAATAGTATTCGTCCTAATCTATAATTGTGGAATTTTATTCAATAGTAGATAAATAAAATTATAAACGAGGTGATATTGATGGAAAATATGCCAGAATTGAATCATTCGTTTTTAGCGTTTGTACAAATGAAGATTGTACTCAAATTTATCAATTCAAATTTAAAAAAGAATCTCAAGATCAAACTCGACTCTCAATTGAAAGATTTAATAATAAAAAAAACGAATGTGACAGATATCAAATCCATTTTAAAGATTTATAGGATTTGTTTTAACAATCTTAATTACTCTCGAGTGACTTTGAATGCAGAAAAACTCCGTGATCATTTTAATTCTCCTAACTCTTGTGGTTTTCTCGCAGAATATGAGGGAAGAGAGATTGGTTATATATTGTTAGAAGTTGATGGCGTATCAAACAAACACGGAATTATTTCAAGCGTGGGAGTTCTTCCAAGATATCAGAGAAGTGGGGTAGGAGCGAATTTAATTTTAAAAGCTTTTTCGTATTTTGAGGAGAACCATGTTAGTCAAGTTTTCTGCGAAATTTCGCTTTTAAATCAAGCTGGGTATTGCTTTTTGAAATCAGTTAATTTTGAAAATTTCCGGTTAAGATACGAATTTGAATGAATAGAATTGGAGGTATGATATAAAATGATAATTAATAAAATAGAACATGAAAATATTAAGAAAAAAGATATTAAGGACATGATTGAAGAATGGCGTAATAAGAAGAAATCTGAAAGATTAATTGATATATTTGAAAGAAGAAGAAATTCGAGCTTTACTGATTAAATACTCCATTGAAAAAAAACAATAGATTCTATAAGTGAATTTTATGGGTCATTTTAAAAATATCTATGAAATCTGAGACATGAAGTTGAGGATTAACGCCTTCTATAATTTTTATCTTCTTATTAATGAACCTCCACAGGTCTTTTTCGTTTTTAGCAATCACTTGGACTAAAATATCGTGATCTCCCGTGCTCGAAGCAACGAGCTGGACCTCGTCGTGAGAAGCAATTTGTTTTGATACTTCGTTTATCATTACAGGATTGACTGACAAGCCAAGAATTGCTATGTTTTTATAACCAACTTTAAAAGGATCTACATGCGTATGAAATCCTTTAATAATTCCATCCTTGACCATATTTTGAACCCTGTTGTGAATCGTGCTAGCTGCAAGACCTACGATATTGCTTAATTCGCTATAAGAAATCTTGTGATTTTCCTGTAATAAATTTAAAATCTCCTTGTCCTTTTCGTCCAGTCCCAATAAATCAGACTTTTCTTTCACTTTTTTATACTCGATGCGATGTCTTTCAATTGCGTATAAGATGGATCTAGTTAGCAGAGCACTGTCAAGCTCGCCTTTCACCAAATAGTCTTGAGCACCTTTTTTAAGTGATTCAAGAGCCATTTCCTTTTCGTTAAGTCCAGTTAATATAATGATAGGCACTTTAAGAGATAAATCCCTGACTTTTTCGAGCGTGTTTTTACCATCACTATCAGGGAGTGTGAGATCGAGCAATAAAACATTAAATTCTCCCTTCTCTAAAGCATTTAAACCTTCAGCAAGTCGAGAATGAGAAATTAAAGTGCATTCAAAATCCTTAGCTTTTTTTAAGAACTCAGTTAATAGTCTCACATCCGCGGGATTATCTTCAATCAACATTATATTAATTTTATTGAGATCCATTTTTTTTCGCATTGAATTATTTTTACTTAATTGTATTTTTTTCATTACTATTAATAAATTATTCTGACCGCATTATATATTTTTCGAAAAAAGCTCAATTTGATAATAAAATATTCGGATGATCTTTTCTAGAAAAACAAAATTATCAAAATAAATACTTAAGTAATTCTTAATCTTTTATATTGGATCGTTATTATCTGGAAGTTTTACGATACTAAACCAAAAATGTCCAATAGATTTTACAACTTTTTCAAATTCGGTCATATCAACGGGTTTTTTGATGTAGCAATTTGCGTGAAGATTATAGCTCTTTAATAAATCCTCTTCGGCATTAGATATGCTTAGGATGACGACAGGAATGCGTTTTAAGATCTCGTCATTTTTAATTTCCTTTAATACTTCAAAACCATTTTTTTTTGGTAAGTTTAGGTCTAATAGAATCAAATCTGGCAATGGTTCGTCTTTATATTTACCCTGTTGCTTGAGAAGATCGATTGCTTCCACTCCATCGTTTACTATTCTTAGATTATTGATTAACTTACTTTTTTTGATTGCTAGTTGAGTTAAACGAATGTCTGCGGGATTATCTTCAACTAAGAGAATTTCAACGGATTTTATATTGTTATCTAAAATCATTATTTTTTGAGAAGATCTATTTTTCTTAAGTAAATTAATATAGCTTTTCTTAAAAATTCTTGAACTTCTAGTGGCTTTTTTTTATCGGTAAAGAAAAATAGAAAGTTGAGCCTTCTCCAAGTTTAGAATCAAGCCAAATTTTACCACCATGACCTTGAATGATTTTTTTACAAATGGCTAATCCCACACCGGATCCAGCATATTCTTCTTTTGTATGGAGCCTTTGAAAGATTTTAAATATTCGCTCGAAATATTTTGATTCGATTCCAATTCCATTGTCTTTAATAGAAATTATTATTTCTTCAATGTTCTTGTGAGCACTTACGTGTATTCTTGGATCCTCTTCACTCCGAAATTTAATTGCATTACTAATAAGATTTTGAAATACTCTTAAAATTTGAGATTTTTCCGCTATTATTTCTGGTAAAGGATCGTGAGTAACTATTGCTTTTGATTCTCGTATTGATTCTTTTAGATTAAGCAATGTCTCTTCGAGGATACTTTCTATATTGCACGAGATAAGTGGACGTTTAGATGTCGTTATTCTTGAGTATTCTAATAATTCCGTTATTAACGCTCTCATTCGTTTTCCTCCTTCTACGATAAAATTCAGATATTCTTTTCCGGTATCGTCAATAATTTCTTTATAATCACTTTCTAATAGTTGTGAGAAGCTTACGATCGCTCTTAATGGTTCTTGCAAGTCGTGCGAGGCGATATATGCAAATTCTTCCAAGTCTGAGTTAGATTTCTCGAGTTGAGACATGTATTTTGACATTCTTTCCTGAGTTTTATATAAATTTTCGCTGAGAAAAGAAACGACAATACCAACGCCATTAAGTAAAACTACCCTAAAGATATTATCCACATCAATTATCTCAAAAGGCGTTAATTTGGAAAAAATTGGCACAATCAAGAGAGATAGCGAAAGTATCAAGGGTACGAATAATCCTTTCTTTCTCCACCAAATACACGCAAGTATGATAGGAGCGTAAAAAAAATGGGAAAAAACGATATTTGTTGATAGAACAAAGATAAATAAATATTCTAGAACAAACGAAATAATTATGAGAGCAAGCAAGATTAGGAATTCCGTATTTTTTTTTTTTAGTAAAAGCACTATTTTATTTTTGGTGATATTAATCATAATCTCAAGATTCTCCAATCTAAATATCAAGTTTTCAGCGTTTGATCTATAATAAATACTTGTACGATTTTAAATCTTTTTTTGGATCTTTTGTTGCAAGCCGAATCTTGTTCGTCAATGGATCGAAAGACTTAAATAATGTTCGTGATATGTTTAGATTAGTGAATTATATTCAAAACGAAATATGAGGTGAAATATAGTTGCATAAATTTTTAGATATAGTACAAGACCAAGAAACAGTATATGATAATCTATATCTCAACGAACATAAAGTTATAATCAAAATACCTCTTTATAACGATGGCGACGATAAACCTCAAGAGATAAAACACGAATTTTTTGACCTCACACGGTCAAGGTTATTCATTCCTTACGGGTAACAAACTCATATAAAATACTTTAGAGGAAAAAAATGACAATAATAACGACCAAAAAACCATTTGAAGAAGTTCTCAGCACCCTAAAGAATTCAAAAAAAATTACCATTGTTTCATGTGGATCTTGTGCGGCGATGTGCCAAACTGGTGGAACTGAAGGCGCTGAAGAAATGGCCCAAAAACTTAAAGAACAAGGGTTTGAAATCACGAATGTTATCGTACCGGAAGAAGTATGCGATAATAGGGTGATGATGAAAGATATTCGAAAGATTGAAGAAGATCTGAACAATACTGATGCCATACTCACTTTGAGTTGCGGTCTTGGCGTTGCCAGTATTAGCGAAGTGCTCTCTAAGAAACACCCCGAAATTCCAGTGTTCATTGGTACCAACACGGAATTTATGGGAATGACCGAAAGAATCGGTAGGTTTTACATGAGGTGCCGCGGTTGTGGCGATTGCCTACTGAACGAGACAGGTGGTATTTGTCCTATTACAACATGTGCCAAGTCCTTGATGAATGGTCCTTGCGGAGGGATGGTAAGGGGAAAATGCGAAGTAGGTAATTACGAGAGAGATTGTGGCTGGATTCTCATTTATCAGAGATTGAGTGATCTTGGACGTTTGGATTTATTTTCAAAGTTAAGGGATTCCGTTGATTGGAGTGAATCAGGACATCAACGAGAAGTAATATGGAGGTAGATAATGATATGGAAAATAACGGATATTCGAAACTTGGAGAAGCAATTGCCAAAGGAGAATTCATTCTTACGGGAGAATTAGAACCAGAAAAAACTTGCAATCTTTCACATTTAGTCAAAGAGGCAAAAGAAATGGCACCATATGTTATTGCTGCGAATGTGACTGACAGTCCATTGGGTATTGTCACGATTAATAGCCTTGCCGCTTCTGCGATTGTTCAAAGAGAAGCAGGGCTGGAATGCGTCTGGCAATTAACCGTAAGGGATGTAAATAAGTTGGGAATAGCTGGTATGATTATGGGTGCTCAAGCATTAGGAATACATAATGTTCTTTCTCTCACGGGGGATCATCCTAATTTAGGAGATATGCCGGAATCAAAACCAGTCTTTGATTTGGATTCTGCAACCTTGATAAAATTAGTTAGAGAGATGGTAGATAAAGGCTCGATAAATGGAAAAGAAATCGAACACCCTCCAAAAATGCACGTGGGTGGAGCTGCAAATCCTAACGCGGATCCGATGGAGGCAGAAATCTTAAAAATTGGACGAAAGGCAGAAGCGGGATGCGAATTCATTCAAACTCAAGTTGTGTACGATCTTGATCGAACTATTGAATTTTTGCAGGGAATTCAAAAATATAAAGTCCCCGTTTTTCTTGGCATTTTTCCCATGAAGAGCTATGCTATAGCGAAAGGATTTGACATGTTCGTGCCTGGTGTTGATGTTCCGAAAGAAATTCTCGCAAAATGGAAAAGCGTAAAAACGGACATTACTGACAAGAAACAACAACAAGATACCTACGATCAAATGAACTATGAATTTTTCAAACCATTCATATCGGAACTTAAATCAAAAAAACTATTAGCCGGGATCCATTGTATGGCCGTCCACTATCCCAGAATTTTTCCAAAACTCATGGAGGTCATAAAAAGTTAGACTCTTAATAAATTTTGAATGTTTTATCCCAAATTCAATTTTTTTTATTTTATTCTCTAAAACAAGATCTTTTAAAAGGAAATTTAATGAAAATCGTACTTTCGAAATATCGTTCTGAACTGTTAAAACTTAGTTCTATATTTATTTTATTAATGGTGTCAATTATATTGCTCATTTATTTTCAGCTAATTCTAAATCTTAACATCATATTTTCTCATTTTTTTTACATTCCAATAATAATAACATGCACATGGTGGAAATACAAGGGCCTGGTTCTTTCTATTTTATTCAGCGTGTTGCTTATTTTTGTCCCTCTTGGAAGTAGCGTAAATTTATTTTATTCTTCGCTTATTGAAAATCTAATAAGAAGTATCGCAATGTTATCCATAGGACTCATCGTTTCTTTTCTGAGCCAGCAACTTTCTAAAGAAGAAAAAGTTCACAAAGCTTACGACGAATTATTTTTTTTTCGAGCATTACTGATTCACGATATGAATAACATCCTTCAAGGAATCCGATCCGCTTCTGAGTTGTATTTCACATACAAGGAAAATCCGAAAGTGAACGGTAACATCGATGAGTTGCTTGAAATCATTTCTAATCAATGTAATAAAGGATTTGAATTGATTTCGAATGTAAGAAAATTATCTGATTTGGAAATTAAAAATCAAAACTTTGAAAGAGTGCTAGTGAATGATTGCATTCAAGATGCAATAAAGTTTGTTAAAAGTAATTATGTAAAAAAAAAAATTGAAATTTCAATTGAACCAAACGATCGAGTGTTTCGAGTAAAAGCAAACGAGCTCCTATTTGATGTTTTTACCAACATTCTAACCAATGCAGTAAAGTATAACGACAATTCAATCGTAAAAGTTCATGTGAGAATTCAT
>JAEOUI010000418.1 GCA_016839425.1 Promethearchaeota archaeon | reverse complement strand
TGTTGGACCTTTATAAATCTATAATTACCAATATTTAAATCTTCTAATAAAATTAATACCTTGGCTTCTTCTTGAACAACTCCTTGATTTTCATAATCTAATTCCTTTCTTCTCAACTCTTCAAACAGTATGATGCTTGAGATATAGAAAGGGCTTTAGATATACGGATTTTTAATTTCTTTATAATTATATGATACCCATACTATTATTATTATTTTCCAAGTGACTCAATTTTTTCAAAATCATAAAACGCCTTTAGGATATTTTCCATTCTTTCTCTAACGGCGGATTTTAAATCAGAATCAGTTAATATGTAAAATCTTTCATCAATAATGCTTTGAAAGACAAGTTCCGCAACTTCCAGAGGTGTTCTTCCTGATTCGAGTTCCATTTTGGCAAATCCCTTGTTTATAAGTTCGGGATGATTTACCACCTTGTCAGGATCGTTTAATAAATCGGGTGGCCTATGTCGTTCGGAATCGAGAATGTCAGTGTTAACGAAGCTCGGACACAGCACCGACACGTTTATTTTTCGGTTAGACATTTTTAAATCCATGTCAAGGCTCTCGGAGAGAGCAACAACGCCATGTTTTGTGATTCCGTAGATTCCATGTCCTTGTATCAATCCCGCTAACGAGGAAGTATTTACGATATGGCATTGAATGTCCTGTTTTATCATTACGGGAACAAAAGCTTTTATTCCGTGAATGACGCCCCATAAATTGACGCCCATTATCCATTTCCAATCTTCTAGCGTGTGATCCCATAAGTAATTTGTATCACTAACACCTGCGTTGTTAAAAAGCAAGTGAACACCCCCAAAAACATCAAGCGTTTTTTCTTTAAGGTTTTCAATATCGTTGTATTTGGAAACATCTGCTTTAACAGCTAATACGGTTCCACCGCTTTTTTCCAGATCATTTTCCGTTTTTTTTAACATTTCTGTGTCAATATCTGCCACCACGACTTTCATTCCTTCTTTACAACACTTAAAGGCAAGCCCTCGCCCTATACCACTAGCGCCGCCCGTAATCACGGCAACTTTATCTTTAAATTCCTTCAATTTTTAATTTCACCAAAATTTTTGATAAGATTTGTAAAATATTCATTTCTTCTTGAGGGATTGTAACAGGTTGTTAAGAGTTTTTCAATTCTAAGAAAGGATGCATCGTTTTAATTGTCTTATTATTGTTCTTATAACCGTTTTAATTAAAGTGTTTTATATATATTATGGATTAAATTCGTAAATAAAATCGTAATCGTGTGAAGTTGCTAAAATGGGGCAACTTAATTTCTTGGAAAACGATACTGCTTGTCTTATCAGCTCTTGAAACTTTAAAACGACCAGAAGCGATGCGTATCTTATTGATATTCTAGTATCTATATCTTTTTCTAGCTTTTTCCTTCTTTTATACACCTCTTGCAAGTCTTCCATCCCTGTCAGAACCTTTGCACTATAAGGCTCTGACTGCCAATAAGATACCCAATCTATATCCTCGTGTCCCCCGTATTTATCGTATGCAAACAACTCAAAATACCACAAGTCAGGATTGATATCAAATCCGTTTGTTTCCGTATAGATCGCTTTAATCGTGAAATATTTTTGCTCCCTTCTTATGAATCTATCCAAATATTCTGCTACTTTTTTAGGATTATTTGTAAATTTTAAGCTCATTACTACTTGAAATGGGGAATTCGGATATTTATTTAGTTCTTCGCATGTTCGATTAATACAATGTTCTATATCCCCTTTTAATAAGTACGGTTGTAACTCCTTATAGGCAAGATGTTTCCATCCCATTAAAATCCCCTGTCAAATCTTTTCTTCTTTTCTTCGTTTATATCTTGATCTTTTATCGTTTTTTCTCAACGATTGCATTCTTTAATTACAGTTTATATCGATTGCTATATAAAAGTATGGGGGGATTTATTGCAGTATTACTATAGAAACAATATTGTTCTCGTGCGTGTCCTGGAGTCCTTATCATAAATATATTAAATGTATATGGGTTCAAGTTTTTTAATCCAAGCACTATTAATATTTACTTTACTTTCTACGCGATTTATATTAGCAGAATTGAAGAATTTAAGCCTTAAGATATAAGAATTAGCTTTTAGAAGAAATATACATGAAACAAATAGTAATAAATTGACAAAATTAGTCAAAAAATGAGAAAGATCCTGTTGAAATACTTAGTATGATGAGATCGATGCATTTTAAAAAGAAAATGCTCTCTATAGATTCTATCTGATCACTTTTGTCAATGATCACCTTATATGCATTTTTTTGCACTTTTAAATCACGAATATCAAAACCATTAATAAATAAAGAATTTAAGGTGAAATTTGAATGAAAAAAGCTACTATTTTTATAGTCTTGCTCCTAGTCGCTGGTGCTGGGGTCCTTGGATACCTCGTGTTTCTTTCACCAAACGGTTTTTGGAGTTCATTGGACAATGGTGTAGATAATGAGTTGGACGACGATGATGTTGATAAGCTACTTTTTGTGTCAATTTGGGACACGAGTAAAACAAGCTCTCTATCAAGTGCTTCAAACCAAATCGCTTTACCGTTAACAGAAGATGGTACCTATAATTTTACTGTATTTTGGGGGGATGGATCAACCAATACGATCACGAGCTGGCAACAACCAGAAACAGTCCATACTTATCTTTCGGAAGGTATTTACCAGATCAATATAACAGGAAGGATCGTTGGATGGCGTTTTAATCACGGAGGAGATAAATATAAAATTCTTGAAATTAAACAATGGGGGTGCTTGCGGTTAGGAAATTTGGGGAGTTATTTCTCAGGGTGCTATTATTTAAACATGACAGCTACTGATAACTTGTATTTAAAGGGAACCACAAATCTTAGTAGTACTTTTTACGAATGTGAAAATTTAGGTAATATTGGAAACATGAATGGATGGGACACATCGAGCGTGACCGATATGAACCACATGTTTTATTATGCTGATTCGTTTGATCAAGATATCGGTGATTGGGATGTCTCGAGCGTGACCAATATGAGTTGGATGTTTACTTGTGCTTATACTTTTAACCAAGACATTAGAGGGTGGAATGTCTCGAGCGTGACCGATATGAGAGGAATGTTCGGTGGCGATATATATATTGGAAATAAATTCAATCAAGACATTGGTGATTGGGATGTTTCGAATGTAGTGAGCATGAGATCAATGTTTTGTTTGGCTATCTCTTTCAACAAAGACGTTGGTAATTGGGACTTATCAAGCGTGACTGACACGAGCTACATGTTTACTTATGCTTATACTTTTGATCAAGACATTGGAGGGTGGGAAACATCAAGCGTGACTGATATGAACCACATGTTTTATTATGCTGATTCATTCGATCAAGACATTGGAGGGTGGGACACATCGAGCGTGACTGACATGAGCTACATGTTCAATGGCGCTACTTCCTTTAACCAAGACATTGGAGGGTGGAATGTCTCGAGCGTGACTGATATGAGTGAAATGTTCCATGATGCTTGGAATTTTAACGCGGACATTGGAGATTGGGACACATCGAGCGTGACTGACATGAGCTACATGTTTACTCGTGCTGATTCTTTCGATCAAGACATTGGAGATTGGGACACATCAAGCGTGGAATCAATGTATCACATATTCTATCAAGCATCTTCTTTTGATCAACCAATTGGTAATTGGAGCGTATCTAATATCAATGACATGAGCTACATGTTTTATCAAGCAACTTCTTTCAATCAACCAATTGGTAATTGGGATGTAGCTAATGTTAATGATATGAGCAATATGTTTTCTAATGCATCTTCTTTTGACCAAGACATTGGAGGGTGGGACACATCGAGCGTGACTGACATGAGCTACATGTTCTACGGAGCATCTTCTTTTGACCAAGACATTGGAGGGTGGGACATTTCCAATGTGGAAAGCATGTATAATATGTTCTTAGGTGTTACTTTATGGTCATATAATTACAATTGCCTCTTGATTGGATGGTCTCAACAAGATGTGCACTGGTTCGTGTCCTTTCACGGAGGAGGGTCTCAATACTATGGGGTCCCTGCCACATCTGCACGTGCCACTCTTGAAGGTTATGGATGGTCTATTGAAGACGGTGGACCTTTATAAATTAAATCATATTTTTTAGTTCATAATTTTTTTTATTAATCAAATCCTACAAAATTGATTAGAATTCCAAGATTCAGAAACAATTCATTAATTTTTATCATACTTGCAATTATTTTTTTAGAAGATATACTCCTTGTAACTTACAAGAGAAGTGTAATATTTTTAGGTTATTTTAACATGGAATTTTTATTAGTAAACAGGCTCAAGTCCCAAAAAAAAAAAAGATTTATTTATTATAGAATTGCGTAATCGTCTTTCTTATTGTTATTGGTGGTGCATTTTTAATACTTATTTAGAGCGATGTGAAACAGTTTAATGGGTTCAAATTTAAATAATAATCTACCCTTCAATATTATTAGCTATTATGTTTCCAGTCCCTCCATCTTGGACGGTGTCCTCTTCATTGGCCCAAAAACTATTCCCTACGATGACATTATCCGTTCCCGATAC
>JAEOUI010000515.1 GCA_016839425.1 Promethearchaeota archaeon | reverse complement strand
CATAATGTTTAATTTCTGTTTATACCCGACGTAACCATTCAGATTCATCTAGACCTACGCGGGAAAAATTCGCAGCAAAATTGTTAGCGATTCTTTGTGCGTGTTCATTCTTAAGTTCTGAAACCCATCTAAAAACAAGTCCATCAATTGTTTCAAAAATGAAATCATTTCCTTCTATTCTTGCTCTAACTACTTGTTCTTCTTTTGGATTCGATGAAAATTTAAGATGTATTGATTGATACATATTTTGATTGATTTTTAATTTTTCATAATTAATATCATCTATTTTTATAACCAAGTCTAATTTCCTATCATCTACTACTTTTTCCAAGGGAATAAAGAAAAAATTCCTATTCTCTTCAATTCTAACGCAATCACATCTAGGTTGAAGGCAAAGCCAATATTTTTCACTTTCATCCGAATTCTCAGTCTCTTTTTTTATAATCGTACCTAAAGTTAATATTGGACTTCGATCTCCACCATATCGGTTTTTTACAGATGTGAGGATGGCGAATTTATAATCCAGTTCTCGTGAGTTCTCATCCTCATCACAGAAAGTCTGAGTAAATATACTATAAGCATCCTTTTTAAATTTGTCTTGTTTAGTTTTCGAACCCAGATGAGGAATCCAATCAAATCCATCAATTCCAACTTTTTGGCATTTGCATATTTCCTCACATCCCAACTTAATATTCATATCAGACCAAATTAGTGTATATGGATTTCCACCTTTTTTCATTTTCAACCATGCATCAATTGCTTCAATATTCGCTTTCTTTCCCACTTCGAAATTATCAAGAAGTGAATGAAATTCAGAAGCAATTATATCAACAGCATGATTCATGGCATCATCAGGATTAGGAAGTAAAGCTCTATGAGCCAAATAAGGGGGATCAATCTCAGTCCCTAAATTACTTAAAAACAAATGGGTATTATCTCTGAGAACAGATAATGATTCAATTGCTACATTCGAAACTAATCCCGATGTAATTTTTGCGAATTCAATACTGAGTCTTTCAGGCAAATTCACAATTGAAAGAACACGCTCCTCGCAACCAGGATTTACATTTGTTTCTTCTTTAGCGAAAATTGCTATTCTAAAATGACCTTTATAAAAAGCAAAATTATTCTCATCTGAAATGAAATCAGTACCAAAATCTTCCGCTATGTTTTCTTTAATAGAGACTGAAATAGAATTTATATCGGGCTCTCCAGTATAAATAATAATTAATCTTAATCGCGAATATTCTGAGTTATCTGAAGAAATTAGCATTTTAATAATTTCTCTGGCTGTTTTGCCATCGTCATTATTTATTTTCCAATCTAAAATAAAAACATCAGCTCTTTTTGCTGCTTGTTTGACATATTCTAAAGGGCTTTCTCCTTCAATCGGCTTTAAAACCGAACATATCATTCCTTTTGAGGCAAATTCATCCGTTACTATTTTTGCATTTAATGTATGAGCATTTCGGTGATGTCTTTCTTCACTCTTCTCTTCCTTCTTAGCTCTTCGTTTAGGTGGAATTAATTCAGTAGGTTGTTCTATTTCTTCGTATATTGCCCGGTCATCCACAAATACAACGGTATGGAGAAACTTTTTTGCAACTTCTGTCGATAACTCCATGAAATCTGGTGAATGACTTTCCTGCATTATTCTCCCTCTAAATTCGGATTTTGATTTTGAATCGGTTCGATTCGGAATGTAACTCCTTTCACAAGTTGAGGGGGAACTACACATATTTGATAACCAACCTTTGAAAGAACTTCTTTAGAGATATAAAGACCTAATCCTCTTCCGTTGGGTTTTCTTGTAAAACCTTGCTCGAATATAATTTCATAATCTCTCGAAGAAATCTCAGGACCATTATTAGAAATTGAAAAACCCAATTCATCAGCATCAAGAACTATTTTTCTCGGTGGATTTTGGTCTTTTAGCCAGAAAATTGCATTATCGATAACGTTAACAAATACAGGATAAAATGTTGAAGGATATCCGATTATAATTTTTTTAAGAAAAGTACTGGATGATTCAAGATCGATGTTATGTCTTCTCATACGTTCTGAAAAAATATCTTCGATGAATTTTTTTATTTCATTTCCTGTAATTTCAACTTCTTTTCTGTATAATCTTCGATTCAATGGTGTGAATAAAGTCAAATAACCATCCAAATGTTCGAAATTCGCACGAATATCTTTATACAACGGACTTAAGTTTTCATTTAAATCAGCCCATGCCTTAAGTTTTCTAATGCTTTCACGAATTGATTTGACTGTCCCGCTAAATTCATGATGAATTACTCCGATTGCTAATCCTAATTGACTAAGCTCAAGATCCTGATCTGCTCTTTCTCTGAGAGAAATAAGTTCCTCTTCAATTGCTTCAGTAATATCAACAGAAGTAATAATTTCCCCAGTTTCGTCTTTAGTCCAAGTTATATTATCGAGTTGTGCCTGTATACTTTCAAGTATCTCTTTATTTCTTTCCGCTTCATAAATTATTTTTGATTCAAGTTTTGACCTTTCGGAAATCAAATTTGCATCGTCCATTTCCGTCATATCAATCTTCGCTAATTCACTTATTACTTCTTTAACATCATCCTCCATTTCCAAAATTATTTCTTTGGTTAATGCAATCACTTTATTATTGACTTCGTTAAGAATCTCACGTGTTTCACGGGTCTCAGAACTTGTAGTTTTTCGAGTATCTTCTATAATCTCGTTCAAAGCTTGTTCTACTCTCCGTCTTCTATCTATTGAAAAATTATATTCTTTTTCAGCAATATGAGCGATTTCTTCCATTCTTTTGTAAGTCGGGACAAAAAGAGAACTTTCAAGACTTTTGACTTCTTTCAAATAGGCTTCCCAATCGAATCGGACCTTCCCTAATGCAAATCCTCTGGGACGAACGACCTTATACTTTTCACGTAAATTATCGAGCATTTTCCTTGCAGCCGATTCAGCATTTAGAAAAGCTTGGGAAGACTCATCAGGATTTGTTATTTTCGAAGCGATTTCTAAATCACGTTCCAGTGTATCCAATAGCAATTGAATTTCTCTTTGCGGTTCTCCGTGTTGTATTTGCTTGAAAAATCGTTCCAAATCTTCAATCAATTTGTTCTTTTTTGATGTAGCTTTTTTCTCATATTCTTTCTTTGCTTCATGCAATCTCTTTAGTTCTTTTCTTGTAATATCCCATAATTCTGATTTCGGACCTCCCCCTTCCCTGAAAAAATCAGCGGCTAATTGCACGAAAAAATTTTCACCAATCTCTTTGAATTGTCTATAAGCTTTGTTTTCTATGAATCCTTCACGTCCAGCTTTTTCGATTAAATTTTGATTATTTTCCCGTGAGATTTCTATAACACCGAACATACGACGATAGGAGAAAAAATAATATGATGCTTTTAAGGTTCTTCTTTTTTCAATATTCAAAAAATCATAATCTGAATCCCCATAAGGTAATATTCTGATATCATCTTTGTAAATATAAAGACCACCCAATTGATCCAATTTTTTCATAATAAGTGCATGTTCATCTGGAGGTAATTTTGTTTGAGCTAATGTTCCTTGAATATAAGCCACATTTATTTTGAAAGGACCACATGATGTCTTTTTACCCCTTGATCCGTTCCAAGGAATAATATGTTCATTTGATTCTTCACCATATACTGTAACAGTACCTTTGAATTGACCATATTCATCAAAAACACCTTTAAAGTGATGATCTGCCATTCGGAATTCTTCAGGTGTGAAAAATTCCGAATAACTAATCAACTCATTATAAAAATCATCGGTTTTATGGTCCCTGAAACTTGCTTTTATACTTGGGTTTTTAGCATCAGGTGTCATAGTGTTAGTAAAACCTATCAACATCTTTGTCAGAGGAGAAGCTTTATCTACAGATTTATCACCGTCAATAGATAATTGGAGCATCTCATTAGCGGGAAGTATGTAAAAATGTGTACCATGTCCTTCTCCGGCTAAACTCGGCTCCCCGAGATATTCATCCATCTCTTTTGGATTTAAATCGAAGGCATTCAATTGTAATATTAATTTTTCGGCGATTTCATCGGAAATTTGTTCTTGTTTTTTCAAAATATTGACGTTCGAAATTACTTCTTCGACCATACCATTAATATCATCTCTTCCCGGTAGATTATCGTTGGAAAATGTACGCATAGGAACGACTACTTGGTCTAAATCTATTCCTGGTAGTTCGAAAAGACTCCAATTAATGAATGTTGAAACTAAATTAGGTAATCCTTCGGTTCTTTTTACTTTTGTAAGTACTAGTACTTGAGGTCCTATTGAAGCTATTGCCAGTCTTCCGATTCCTTTTTCACCTAATATCGGTCTTGCAGGTTTGTCAGGATCTTTAGGAGGAGGATTTAATCCTTTACTACCATCCAGTTTGCTTTCTGTGCCTAATGTCAACCATCGTTCCTCAAAATCCTCTTCTGTCATTCCCAAACCGTCGTCTCTGAGAACAAAAAGGCCATCAGAGCGATAATAATCAACTTCGACTTTATCAGCATATGCATCATGTGCATTTTTAAAAAGTTCACTGATTGCGGTAGGAATTCCTGCGATTTGTTGACGTCCTAGCATATCCAACGTTCTAGCACGTGCTTTGAATTTAGCCATAATCCCTTAATTTGATATTTTAACAGTTTTGTAGTTCTCTTGCAATGATTTTCCTATTCTTTTAGATAATTCTGGAGGAACAGCATTTCCAATTTGTTTGGCAACAGATGCTTCGTTCGGCCCTTTGAAAATATATGTTTTCGGAAAAGTCATTAACGTTGCACCTTCTCTCAAAGATATTGCACGGTGCTCCTCAGGATGTCCGAATCTGCCGTTAGAATAACTATTAAATCTGGTAGTAATGGTAGGTGCGGGTTTGTCCCAGAACATACGTCCGTAAACATCCTTGAAAATATTGTCTTTACCGCGATATGCATTTATTTGCAATTCAAGATCATCTTTCCAACTTAGGCGAGTTCCTCCGTCTCTAGCAGTCTTTCTGATTCGCTTTTTATTTTTTTCCGAAAGAGATGCCGTAGTATGCATAAATTCAGTTTTATCTTTATAACCATCCTCAATAGAGTGAAATCCGTTATGCTTTCCGATAAAATTCCTTACTGTTAATTCCTCATTATATTCTTCATCAGGAATTCGAATGTTTTCAGAAACTCGGGTAGCCACTAATAAATATCTTTTACGAATTTGAGGGACACCATAATGATTTGCATTTATTATGTCATTATCGAAAATATAGGATCTGCTTTTTAAAAAGCTGAGAAAATTATCAAGAACCTTTTCTTTCTTGTTATTTAATAAACCTGGTACATTTTCAATTACAATATAACCCGGTTCAAACCATGAAACAAATCGCTGGAATTCTGTCAAAAGATTCTTGCTTTTCAGACCTTCTTTTTACATGTATTGATTTTAGTCCAAAATTGACATGGACTGCAACAAATGAATAATAATGATTCATCTTTTTTATTGATCCCTGTTATATCGGCAAGTTCATTTTCGGATAAATCATGGATGTCTTGTTCAATAAATATAGATTTTTTATTATTAATTTCGTAAGTGTCTTTACAATTTGGATCGTTGTCGATTCCTGCTAGGACTTCAATACCAGACTGAGACATACCATATGTCATTCCTCCAGTACCACAAAAAAAATCAATTGCTTTCAAGTTGTTTGTCCTTTTGTTTTTCATTTGTCTGCTCAATCCTGATATTAACAAGACATATTACCATATTCCTTGAAAAGTTTTTAAACTTTATGTTATTACTCTTATAATAAATTTTTGTAATTATGAGACCGTTACATTACACGTTAGTATTATCAAACTTACCGCAGAT